>DATGWQ010000252.1:0-40001 GCA_035299385.1 Bacteroidales bacterium
CCCCCTGAGGGTATTGTGACAATTGTACCTCCACGCCTCAGAACTTTCATTGACCTGTCGATATAACTTCCCCCGATGCAGTCCAGTACGAAATCAACATCATGAATCATCGTTTCAAAGGCTTCGTTCTCGTAATCAATATGTGCGGATGCGCCAAGCGAAAGAATGAATTCACGGTTTTTTGCCGAAGCCGTTCCTGTAACATGAGCCCCCAGGTACCTGCACATCTGGACTGCATAATGTCCCACACCTCCGGCAGCTGCATGGATCAGCACATTGTCACCAGCTTTCAGCTTCACTCTTTCCTTCAGTATCTGCCAGGCGGTAAGTGCAGCAAGGCATGCTGCTGCAGCCTCTTCATGAGTTATTTCCAATGGCTTCAGCGCCACATGGCTTTCAGGTGCGGTCACATATTCAGCGTATGCTTTGCCATGGCCAGGAAAATTGATCATCCCGAAAACTTCATCCCCCGTCCTGAAAGATGATACTCCATCCCCTGTTTCGATAATCGTACCTGAAACATCCCAGCCAAGGATGATCGGATCCCGACCCTTGAGATTTTCAGCCCGTCCTTTACCAATGCGGGTTTTGATGTCAACAGGATTGATGCTTATTGCTTTCACCCTGATCAGGATTTCGCCGGGTGCGGGTTCAGGCACCGGAATTTCTTCCGTTACGAGGTTCTCAACACCTCCAAAACCTTTCAAGACGTACGCTTTCATCAGATAAAGATATAGATGAAAACGCCGCTGGAGGTCAAATGTTTATGATCTTCAGATTTATTGATTCAGCGGAACGGCAGCAGGTAAGGGTGTCTGGATATTCCGGGGCTTAATTTCTTTTTTATCACTTGCAGCAACAGGATTTTCCTGGTGCAGGCTGGTTTCTATCCCAAGCTTTTGGGCAACTGACAGCGGCAGCGAGTTCTTGTTGACCATGCAGTCTGTCGTTTTAAGCATTACATACTCCCTGGACACGTATATATAGCCGTTGTATTTACCCGTGGTGCCCCAGGAATTTTTGACTTTATAAAATATATGGCCGTTCTGGTCGTGCGCAATCCCGACTATATGCATACCATGATCGCCGGTTATTGGACGGTTACCAAACTCATTCTGTCTTAAAGCCTGTGTGATTTTTTTCTGCGGATGCGGGCTGTCGAGTATTTCTTCATATTCTTTGTCATCTAAGTCATTCCAGTTTTCCTGTGGGACCACTGCAACACCCTTCCTCATCGAGAAGCCCTTTCCACGCATGTCGCACGCCCAGGCCACTGAATAACCACTCATAAGAGCATTGTCAATTGATTCCATCATTTCCTCAACAGGAAGGTTATAATAAGTGCATGGCGCCCAGTTATCGGGTACTTCGAGGACAGACTCCTTATACCACGGGTGATCCTCGAATGAGGATACAATTATATAATCATCGAAATTCAATCCGAGTTCTCTGGAAAAATCTTTAGGAGTATAGTATTTACCCTTATAATCAAACCCGTCTGCAGCTTTGCCCAGATATGCATCGAGTATGCCGTTCAGACCCGGTATCCAGGCAGTGGTTGGCTTATTGTTTTTTACGACACCGGACATGTAGCCTTTGAGCACGGCATCCATCTCCTCGTGGTTATGATTCTTCTGGCCGGATCTTAATCCCGGATATATGCTGTCCGGAACCAGTCCGTAATCGCGGCTTACCTTCAGAAAATCATAATATTGCCCGCCGGGACCAAAATCACAGCTTCCATGACGTTTTTCATATGCTTCGGCTTTCTCCATATAGCCTTGCTTGACTATATACATTTCGGAAAGGTCATATTCCTTTTTTCCCATCCTGATCAGTTCGGATTCGAAAAAAGAAATGCCTGAAAACGACCAGCATGTATTAGTCGCATTCTGATTTTTCACAGGAGTGGCGGGTACTTCCTTGATTATTGTGAATTTATATTCGTTTTCCTGGCTTTTCCCTCCTGTAAAGGATAAGAGGAGCAAAGCCAGAGAGACTAAATATTTCATGAATTCAGATCTTAAGGTTTTTTGGTTCCATCCCCGGGCAAAGAAAAAAGAATTGTACTGTCCAGCCTGGGGATTGTGCTTTATATCATATGATTCTCTTTGACGAAAATTAATTTTAAGGTGACTAAAACTACATTTTTATATGTAAACGGGGATTATTGTGAATAATTGCAATCTGGTGATTTAATATCTTACTGATGAGTTTTTATAAAATCTTCCTGTCTTCGGAGATTAAATCAGCCTGTTCATTGAAAATTTTTTCAAAGCAATTCAGCACAGGTTAGTTTAGCGTAAAATTCCCGAGAATGGTTTGGAAATGGGAAATGAGAGATTTAATTAATTGACTTGAAAAGTATGAAAAAATTAGCGATTCTTGTTCTGTTTCTTTCGGTTGCGCTGTTGAGCTGCAAGAAAGACACTCCTGCTTTTTTTGGTGAATCTGTGCTTAGTTTCAGGCTTACTGATGCTCCTGGTCCGTATGATAAAGTCAATATCGATGTGCAGGGACTGGAAGTAAAAGTGAATGATACGACACTGATCCTCGATGTTAATAAGGGAGTTTACAACCTTCTTGATTTTGTGAATGGAAAAGATACCATTCTTGTTGACGACAACGTCCCTTCAGGTAAGCTTAGCCAGGTCAGGCTCATATTGGGCGACAACAATACAGTTCAGATTGGCAAGGATGTATTCGAACTGAAGACTCCTTCTGCCCAGCAGTCAGGATTGAAGCTGAATGTGCATTCGGATCTTTATGACGGTGTTGCCTATGAGTACACAATAGATTTTGATGCTGAAAAATCAATCGTTCACACGGGTAACGGCAAATATATCCTGAAACCGGTATTGAAAGTGTTTACAAACAGCGTTTCGGGTGCCATCAAAGGTGTCGTTTCACCAGCATCTGCAAGACCGGTTATTTATGCAATCTCATCTGTACTTGATTCTGTAACAACTCATTCAGACACAATTACAGGAAAATACATGTTCAGGGGACTTGAAGCCGGTAAATATAAACTAAGCTTTGAGCCGGTTGGCACTTTCAGGGATTCTATTCTTTCAAATATAGAAGTGAGAACTGGTGTTGTTACTGTGGTTGATACAGTAAAGTTTAAGTAATCAGTTTTTTCTTGCGCAGGGACATCCGGGGAGGGATGTCTCTGCTTTTTTAAGAAGACGCCCGTTTGGACGTCTTTTTTCATTAATTTGGAGTATAATTTTTTTATGATGAAAAAAACTGCACTAGTCCTGGTTATATTTTCTTTTTGCATTGTTCTTACAGCCCAGTCACCCACTCATGTTGTTTTCGGCAGGGCGGCAAGCCTGTCAAAATTCTTCTCCGGCAAATATGAAAAAGAGTTGCCGCTCGAATGGATCGATGTAAATACCACTCCGCAGACATGGCGTCTGCAGAAAGATATGCTAATCTGTTCGGGTAGGCCCACGGGTGTGATGAGATCGGCAAAACAGTACGAAAATTTCATTCTTCATGTTGAATGGATGCACATGGAAAAGGGTGGAAATTCGGGCATGTTCGTCTGGAGCAGCGCAAATCCGCCTGTCGGTCAGAACCTGCCCGACGGTGTTGAGGTACAGATGCTAGAAAAAGGGTGGGTTGAACTTAATTCTGCAGACGGGTACACGCCTCCTGTAGCTTATGTGAACGGCGAGCTCTTTGGTGTCGGTGGTGTAAAGACAGTACCTGACAATCCACGCGGAACAAGGAGCAAATCAATAGAAAACCGCTGCAATCCCCGCGGTGAATGGAATACCTATGATGTTGTGTGTGTGGATGGAGTCATAAGGTTATCAGTCAATGGCAGATTTGTAAACGGGATTACGAAATCAACACAGAAAAAGGGTTACATCTGCCTGGAGTCTGAAGGCGGTGAAATACATTTCAGGAACCTGGAGATAGTTGAACTGAACCCGGGTGTTATAGCTGCCGGTCAGGCAGCACCTTTGTTCGGTGAGAAGACATCAGTATACAAACCATTGAGCCTCCATCCCCGGAATCCGCATTATTTCCTTTTCAGGGATAAGCCTGCAATACTGATCGGATCAACAGAGCACTACGGGGCTGTAATAAACCTTGATTTTGATTATGTGACCTATCTGAATGAGCTTGCTTCATTCGGACTGAATGTTACCCGCACTTTTTCCGGCATATACGTCGAGCCGCAGGGAGCTTTCGCTATCGCAAAGAACACCCTGGCTCCTGCACCCGGAAGATTCATCTGTCCCTGGGCCAGGAGCAACGAACCGGGATACCGTAACGGGGGAAATAAATTTGACCTTTCAAGATGGAATGACGAATACTTTACCCGTCTTAAGGATTTCATCAAAGAAGCAGGGAAACGCAACATTGTTGTCGAGCTGGATCTCTTTTCCAATTTCTATGATTCCATCCAATGGCGGCTTTCACCTCTTTATCATGCATGCAATATCAACAACACGGGTAATTTCGAGGACTGGAAGGAAATACTTTCGATGAAGCATCCCGATGTGCTGAAAATACAGGAGGATATGGCACGAAAGATTGTTTCTGAGCTGAAAGATTTTGACAACCTTTATTATGAAATCTGCAATGAGCCTTATTTTGGCGATACAATCGCATTGCGTGAATGGCAAAATAATATGACTGAAGTTGTTGCCGATGCAGAGAAGGATTTTGAGAACAGGCACCTGATCTCCAACAACATTCAAAATAATTACAGGCTTGTACCCGAGCCAAGGCGCCATGTGTCGATTTATAATTTTCATTATGCAAGTCCTCCGAAAACCGTTCCGGCCAACTACCACCTGAACTGTGCAATCGGTGATAATGAAACCGGTTTTCGCGGACTCGACGACCTTCCGTACCGGCGCGAAGCATGGGATTTTATTCTTTCGGGAGGAGCGCTGTACGACAATCTTGATTATTCATTCACGGCAGACGATGAAGACGGCACTTTTATCTTCAGGAAGCCTCAGCCCGGAGGGGGAGGCAAATCACTTCGCTTTCAGCTCAGGACACTTGCAGACTTTATCAACTCAGTCGATTTTATTAATATGAAGCCTCTCGATGCTGCAGATTTAAGGCTTGTGAGCGAGGGGAAAGCTACGGTTAACGGTCTTGGTAATGATGAATCGGCAGTTCTTTACGTAAACAGCAATGCCACAGAGACAGTGAACACTGAAATTGAGATTAGTTTGAAACCCGGAAACTGGAAGCTCAGCTGGACCGGACCTGTTTCCGAATCGGTGAATGAGAAAATCGTAACTGATCACAAGGGCGGCTGGCTCTCACTTGAAACAGGGCCATACCGTGAAGATATTGCACTTAAGATAGAAAATGTAAAATGAGATTTCTGAATTGTTGTTTTTTTCTGGTCTGCGCCCAGGCAATGTTTGCTCAGGAGCCGGACAGCGCTTCAGCGCTTTATTCTTTGCGTGATGCGGAACGGTCTTTTGCCAAAGCCTCGGTTATGTATGGCCGCAAAGCAGCCTTTGCAGAATTCCTGGCTGAGAAAGCAATCATCTTTACCGATAAATGGATCACTGACGGCAAACAGTTATGGCAGGGAAGAAATGCAACACCGGTAATACTTAAATGGGAACCTGAATTTGCGGATATATCGGCAGGAGGCGATTTTGGTGTCAGCACAGGGCCATGGGAAGCACAGGAATACCGGCCAAATACAGCAGCTGTATCTACGGGCTATTTTCTTTCAGCCTGGGAGAAACAGAAGGATGGCCAATGGAAAGTCATACTTGATGCAGGTACACATACACCCAGTCCAACAGGACCTCTGCATGCTTTTTCATTCCCGGTGGGTTCAGACAGGATGAAAGTTCAATCTGTAAACGATACACAAATGTCCCTTGAAAAAGCTGAGAATGGCATGCTTGCTTCATGGAAAAAACAGCACAGCCCGGAAGAGTATGAATCCTTTCTCAGGGATGATGCACGCATAATGAAAGAGGGACAACTGCCCACGAAAGACAAGGCCAATCTTACTTCATGGCTGAAGAAAAACGGAAACTCCTATGAATGGAAGCAGATCGGCAGCGTGACTGCCTCGTCGGGTGATGTGGGATTCACCTACGGCGATGCCCTGCTGGATGGTAAAGTGAAGGGCAATTATGTGAGAATATGGAAAAGGGAAAACGGGAGTGGCTGGAAAATACTGATTGACTTGCTTAGTCTTGATTAACTCTTTTTTCTCGTCATGAACTTTTTATGAAAGTTCTTCGTTTACAAGAGTAAGATCGGCAAAATCCGGATGAAAAAAATTGCGACTATCATTCTCACACTGGCATTCATTGGTTTGCTGGCCGGTGTCGCTTTTTACATGGCAGTTTATCATGGTGCATTCGGCCACCTGCAAACAAAGCAGGAATTACTTAATTACAACAATGCCCAGGCATCAATAGTACTCTCCGCTGAAGGCGAATTACTCGGGAAATATTTTTCTGAGAACAGGACCAATGTCGATTATGCCGAATTGCCACCTCACCTCGTAAATGCGCTGCTGGCTACTGAAGATATAAGATTTTTCAGGCACAAAGGATTTGACACCAGGAGCTTTTTCCGTGTGGTTGTCAAGACAATCATGCTGAGGAACCGCAGTGCAGGAGGAGGCAGCACTCTTACCCAGCAGCTTGCGAAGAACATGTACGGTCGCCGGAATTATGGCATTATCACAATCTTTGTCAATAAGGTCAAAGAGATAATACTGGCAAAGCGAATTGAATCGACTTTCAGCAAACAGGAGATACTGACACTTTATCTTAATACTGTTTCATTCGGTGAGAATGTTTATGGGATAGAAGCAGCTGCCAGGAGATTTTTCAATAAGGAAGTGAAGGACCTTAAAATTGAGGAGGGAGCCGTTCTGATCGCCATTCTCAAGGCGAATAATTATTATAATCCGAGGCTGTATCCCCAGAATGCAAGAAGAAGGCGCAACGTTGTTCTTGCGCAGATGAAAAAATATGAATTCCTGACACCTGAAGAAGCAGATTCGCTCATGAACCTTCCTCTCCTTCAGAATTATGTCAACTATGAAGCTAAAGGTCCAGCCGACTATTTCCTTTACCAGGTGAAGGCAGAGGCGAGGGATATTCTTCAGTCTGTCTTTGCCCAGTCGGGAAAACTGTGGACCATTGAGGAAGACGGGCTGGTAATTACCACCACACTTAACCTTGAGCTGCAGAATTATGCAAACCAGTCTTTTGCCGAACACCTGAAGCTGATGCAGGAGAGGCTTAACAGGCAATATGACACGCCTTCAGGCAGGAAGGCTGCCGCAGCTGTTGCCGACAGGGAAATAAAGCGGCTCAGGATGACTGCCAGGGCGGCGGATACCAGCCTCATGGTATTCCCTGACAGTGTCAAAAAAGGTCCTGTTACCGTGCGTGACAGTATGATCAATGCAGTTAAAGTGCTGCAGGCCGGGCTGATAGCAATTGATCCTGTACATGGTGATGTTAAAGCATGGGTAGGAGGGATAGATTTTAGGACACAGCCATTTGACCAGATCCTTGCACGCCGGCAGCTCGCATCCACTTTCAAGCCCGTCCTTTATGCAGCCGCCCTTGAGCAGGGATTCAAGCCATGCGATTTTCTCGATAACGATTCAATTACAGACACAGGTATTGAAGGTTGGAGCCCTGAAAACTTCGATCACTCGTATGGCGGAAAATACTCACTGCAGGGTGCATTGGTGCATTCAATGAATGTGCCCACCTACAACCTTTATATGAATACCGATTTCGGAAAGCTAGACACGCTCTGGCAGAAAATGGGTTTTTCATATACTTTGAATAACTATCCCTCGGTTCCGATGGGAACTGCAGAAGCCAACCTTGAGGAGGTTGTGATAGCTTATTCGGTTTTTGCAAACGGCGGCTTCAAAATAAACCCAAGAAGCATCATTTCGATAAAAACAAGCGACGGGCAGGTGATCTGGGAAGACAAAGGCAAACAGGAAACTGAAAAAATACTCAGCGATAGTACCGTGCAGCTTATGAGGGCCATGCTTCGCAGGGTAGTCACAGGCGGTACGGGTGCTTCACTTGGTGGACTTTATGGCGTCACACTCCCTTTTGGCGGGAAAACCGGCACTTCGCAGGATTATGCGGATGCCTGGTTTACGGCATTCAACCCTTCCTTTGTTATCGCAAGCAGGGTTGGGGCATCATCCCCTTCCATCCATTTCAGCAACGGCGCATACGGTTCAGGAAGCGCCCTGGCGCTGCCGCTTGTGGCAAGGACATTGCGTGAGCTTCAAAAGAATAAAGAGCTTTCAAAGAAATTAATTTCCCAGTACCCCGGGGTGCCTGAATATCTGGCTTCGGAACTCGATTGTCCTGATTACAGGGAACTCACTTTCTTCGAGGAAGTTATCGATATCTTCAGGAATGTCAAGAGGCCACATCCGAAAGAATCGGTCATAATACCAAAGACTGAACGCCCCGGAAGGTCAGATACGACGGCACCATCACCAGAGAAGAAGAAATCGTTCTTCAGGAGGCTCTTCGAGAAGAAGAAGTGACCAGGGTCACTGGTTTTCCCGCAGATTTTCGCAGATTGAAATTCACGCAGATTTTCGCAGATTTTGTTATCACTTAAAACAAGATCTGCTTTTTTATCTGCGATTATCAGCCTAATCTGCGGGAAATTCTTTAACCTGAATTACCAGGGTAGAAGACACCCGGACACTCAGACACCAGGACTAAAGTGATTCAGGATTTTGCAAAACGAAATGCTGAAAGTAATTTTTTCAGGTCGGGTTTCTCGACAGTAATAACACCCGCACAGAAAATTATCAGCAGAAGAGTGTGAAATGCAATGCTGAGAATGCGGTTGTCAATTCTGACAAGGACTGTCAGAAAATACAGCAGAACAGCAGAACCGAGGTAACCGAGAATCTTCGGGATATTATACCTGATGTGAAAGTATTTCTGGCCGACAATATATGAAATCACCATCATCGACGCATAGCAGATAAACGTGGCCCATGCGGATCCATAATAGCCATGGAAGAAATGATCCGGGGAAAGAGGTATCCACCAGAAGTTCAGGATAAGGGTAATCACCGCCCCGATAACTGAAAACCAGGCGCCCCATACTGTCTGTCCTGTCAGCTTGTACCAGACCGAAAGATTATAATATACACCCAGGAACAGGTTAGCCAGCATCAGTACAGGTATCACATTTTTTCCCACCCTGTATTCTTCCCCGATAAGCAGCGGCATGACAAAATCATCCAGGTAAAGCATCGTTCCGAGAAAGATAAGGGAAACAGTAATGATGAAATAATTCATCACTTCAGCATAAACATCCCGTGAATCGCTCTGTTTTGCCTGTGCAAAAAAGAAAGGTTCGGCTGCATACCTGAAAGCCTGGATGAAGATTGTCATCAGAATCGAGATCTTGTAGCATGCCGAATAGATCCCCACCTGGTATTCGGCAATATTATCAGGAAGAAGATACCTGAGGAGAAGACGGTCAAATGTCTCATTCACAATCCCGGCCATCCCTGCAAACAGTAACGGGAAAGCATAAATAAACATTCGTTTCCATAAGCCGGGGTGTATCTTCCACGTTGCGGAGATAATTTCCGGAAGAAGCATCAGCAGGACTATTGCACTTGAAGCCAGGTTTGAAATGAAGATGTATTCGATACCCCAGTCAGCCCTGTAAAAGAGCTTCACAAAACCGCTCAGAGTGCCATTCTTTCCTATGATCCATGGGCACAGAAGGATGAAAAAAAGATTCAGCCCTATGTTAAGGGCTATGCCGGTCATCTTGATGGTTGCGAACCTGGATGGCTTGTTCAGGGCCCTTAGCCTTGCAAAAGGCACTGAGGCAAGGGCATCGAGGGTCAGGATCCAGCCGAACCATATAACGTACTCCTTATGGCCTGCATAATCGATTGCACTGGCTACAGGCCGGGCGAATGCCGAAATAAGTATTATGAAGACCGAAGATGTTATGACCAGTGACAGCATGGCTGTGCTGAAAACTTTTTCCCTGTCTTTTTCAAGCTGGTTGAACCTGAAGAAAGCCGTTTCCATTCCATATGTCAGCACCACCAGTAAGAATGCAGCATACGAATAAAAAACATTTACTGTACCGTACTCACCGGGCAGAAATACCCTCGTGTAAAGCGGCACGAGAAGATATCCCAGGATTCGTCCCAGGATAAGAGGTATTCCATAGATTGCGGTTTGCCCGGCTAATTTTCTGATAGCGCTCACGCGGCAAATATAATGATAAAGTGAATTAAAATGCCGGGCCGTTCTTTGTAGGGCTTCATTCAAACAAAACCTGAGCAGTGTTGTTGCTTTATTATCTTATAAAACCAGGTATGTCATGGAAAGTAAATTCACAGAAAAGAATGCCGCTGTTAAAAAAAAAAAGGGGGCAGCCAAAAAGGAGATCATAGCAGGAAATGAAATCAGCGTAAATAAGGATGTTGAGTCTGAAAAAAACCCTGAGACATTACCGGTGGAACAGGTATTTTATCCGAACAACAAGGTTCAGGAACAGGCTAATGTAAAGGAGTATGATAAGCTCTATAAGTATTCTGTGGAGCACCTCGAGGAATTCTGGGGAGAACAGGCAGGCTATCTTTCCTGGTACAGGAAATGGGACCAGGTGCTCGACAGGTCAGATTCGCCATTCTACAAATGGTACGTAGGGGGAAAGACAAATATTATTCTGAACGCCATCGACAGGCATCAGGAGAATGCGAACAGGAACAAACTGGCCATGATATGGGAAGGTGAACCCGGTGATACTCAAACTTTCTCATATCATTCACTCAACCGTGAAGTTTCGCAGTTTGCAAACATTCTCAAGAGCATGGGGGTAAAAAAAGGTGATGTGGTCACTATCTACATGCCCCAGATCCCGGAACAAATATTTGCAATGCTGGCATGTGCAAAAATCGGTGCTGTCCACAGTGTTGTATATGGTGGTTTCAGCCACGAGGCGCTTGCTGACAGGATAAATGACGCCAACAGCAAGGTGGTTATAACCGCTGACGGCGGATACAGGCGGGGCAAGGTAGTCGAGATGAAGAGCGTTGTGAATAAAGCGATGGAGCTTTCACCCACCATGGAGATATGCATCACCGTCAGAAGGACAGGAATTGATGTGTACATGGAAAACGGCCGCGATTACTGGTATCACGATCTGAAAGGGCTGCCTATCGCTTCTGCAAAATGCGAGACCGAACAGATGGATTCCAACGACATGCTTTTCCTTCTTTATACGTCCGGATCGACCGGGAAGCCCAAAGCCCTGGTTCACACTCATGGAGGATTCAGCGTTTTCACGTCGACTACCCACAGGATGGTGCTTGATATCAAATCCGAGGACAGGTACTGGTGTGCAGCAGATCCCGGCTGGATCACCGGACACAGCTATATTGTCTATGGCCCCCTTATCAACGGGGCAACAATACTCCTTTATGAGGGCGCCCCAAATCATCCGTACCCTGACAGATGGTGGAAAATGGTCGAGAAATACGGAGTGAACATACTCTATACATCACCAACAGCAATACGCGGCCTTATGCGATTTGGCAATTCCTGGCCGAACAGGAACAACCTGAGCACCCTGCGCCTCCTCGGATCTGTCGGTGAACCTATAAATCCGGAGGCATGGAAATGGTTCTATAATGTGGTTGGCGGAGGCAATTGCCCGATAATCGACACTTGGTGGCAGACTGAGACAGGCGGGTTCATGATCACGCCTTTCCCGATAACTCCGCTGAAACCGGGATCTGCAACAAAGCCTTTCTTCGGAATCGAAGCAGACATCGTCGATGAAAAAGGCAATGAAGTAAACCCGGGTGAAGAAGGGAACCTTGTTCTCAAGACACCATGGCCGGGCCTCACAGCCGGGATTTTCCGCGACAGGCAGAAATTCCTCGATACATACTGGAAAAAGTACAGCCAGCAGGGCTGGTATCTCACAGGCGATGCGGCAAAGAGGGATAAGGACGGGTACTACTGGATCATTGGCCGCACGGACGATGTTATTAAAGTAAGCGGTTACCGCCTCGGCAGCGCTGAAATTGAAAGTGTGATGGCACGGCATCCGGCAATTGCAGAATCTGCAGCAATAGGGTTGCCGCATCCTTTAAAAGGGAACGGCATTCACATAACGGCAGTGCTTCGTCCCGGGTACATTCCGTCAAAAGAATTAGAACAGGAGCTTATTACCCACATGATTGAGCATCTCGGGCCGATAGCACGTCCGGAACTTATTGTTTTTACCGATATGCTGCCGAAAACGCGAAGCGGTAAAATAATGCGGAGGGTTCTGAAAGCACGTGCTCTAGGGATACCCGAAGGCGACCTGAGCACAATTGAGGATTAGATCATTCTTTCATTCGGCATATTTTCGTATGTTTATATTCCTTATCGCATTAATGCGGTAAGGAATTTTTTGTAAACATACCTGTATGAAGACTTTCCTTATTTCAGCTTCCATTCTTCTGCTGATGTCATGCAGCAACGCAGGAAAAAATACTGATTCATTCATTCCTGCAGGCAATGTTACCGATTTTATTATCGATAATGACTGGCGCTTCCACAGGGGTGACACCGCCGGAGCAGAAAGTCCTGATTTTGACGATTCAGGATGGAGGATGCTCGACCTGCCACATGACTGGAGCATCGAGGATATTCCGGGCACGGGATCCCCGGTCGACCCGGCAGCGGCAGGAGGCCTGGACGCAGGTTACTTCGTGGGTGGCACCGGCTGGTATCGTAAAGCCTTTCTTGTACCTGGCAAAACTGAAGGCAAAAGATTTATGATCCAGTTCGACGGCATATACATGAATGCCGATGTATGGCTCAACGGTAAACATCTTGGGAACCATCCGTATGGGTATACCAGCTTCAGGTATGACATTTCGGATGAGCTGCTCACTGATAAAGAAAACATAATTGCTGTAAGAGTGAAAAATGAAGGGCATAACAGCAGGTGGTACACCGGTTCAGGCATTTACAGGCATGTAAGGATGAGCATTGATGATCCTGTTCATCTCGATCCCTGGTCAGTGTTTGTAACTACAAAAGTTCATGGCGGTTCAGCCGATATCATTTCTGCTGTTCAAGTATTCAACGAATCTGATGATGACCAGGATATAATGCTTAATTCTCATATTCTGAGTGCTTCCGGGAATGAAATAACAAGTGCAGAACGAGAATGCCGTGTTAAGGCCCGCTCCGGCTGTGAAATAATTAACACTGTGCCTATCCCGGCGCCACAGCTATGGTCTCCGGAAAATCCCTGCCTGTACTCTGCCGTAAATGAAGTCCTTATCCTTTCACCGGATGGAACCAGGATCAAAACAGACGAAACCAGCACAGCAGTGGGCATCAGGACAGTCGCGATCGATGCCACAAAAGGCTTCATGATCAATGGTGAACCAGTTGAGCTTAAGGGAGCATGCATGCATCATGACAATGGCCCGCTGGGCGCTGCTGCATTCGACCGCGCTGAGGAGAGAAGGGTGGAGCTCATGAAAGCCAATGGATTCAATGCGATAAGGTGCTCGCACAATCCTCCATCCCAGGCTTTTCTTGATGCGTGTGACAGGCTCGGTATTCTGGTCATCGACGAGAGTTTCGATATGTGGACAGAACCCAAGAACCCTGATGACTATCACCTTTATTTTAAAGACTGGTGGCAGAAAGATGTGGAGAGCATGGTGAGGCGCGACCGCAATCATCCGTCAGTGGTTTTATGGAGCATCGGCAATGAGATCCCGGAAAGGGGAAAACCTGAGGGAGCAAAGCTCGCAGCAGAGCAGGTGGCATTCATAAGATCGCTGGATTCTACAAGGATGATAACTTCAGCAGTCAATAGTCTCGATCCGGACAAGGATCCTTACTTTTCTACTCTGGATCTCTGCGGTTATAATTATGCTGCAGACAAATACGTCTCCGATCATAAACGTTTGCCTGGGAGGATCATAGTAAGCACTGAATCCTTTCCGCTTGAGGCATTCGAATACTGGACAGCAGCAGCTGATCATCCCTGGGTGATAGGTGATTTTGTCTGGACCGGATTCGATTACCTGGGTGAGGCAAGCATCGGCTGGCTTGGGTATCCTCACGATAAAAGCTTTTACCCCTGGACGCATGCATATTGTGGTGACATAGACATATGCGGTTTCAAGAGGCCGCAATCATATTACCGGGATGCATTATGGAAGGAGAACCAGCTCTCAGTCTTTGTGAAACCTCCGGTTCCTTCATTCCCGATTAATCCTGAAAAGGCATCATGGAGCAAATGGGAATGGCACGATGTGGTCTCGCACTGGAACTGGGAAGGGTATGAAGGAAAAGAATTACAGGTTGAGGTCTACAGCTCATGCGAAGAAGTTGAAATGCAGCTCAATGATAAATCGCTCGGAAGAAAAGCTTCAGGAAGGGAAAACAAATACACCACAATATGGACTGTCCCATACTCTCCCGGGTCATTGATTGCAAAAGGTTACAAATCGGGAAACCTGGTGTCAAGCTATGAGCTCAGGACTGCAGGAAAGCCCTCATCCATCTGGCTCAGGGCGGACAGGGATACAATTAATGCCGGGGGACAGGACCTGTGCTATGTAACAGTTGAACTTGTCGACGGTAATGGTGCCAGGAACCAGCTTAGCAATGATCCTGTTACCTTTGAAATATCAGGACCCGGGATCATTCAGGCCGTTGGAAGCTCAAACCCGATGGGGACAGAGAGCTTCACCCGGCCTCACAGGAATGCTTACCAGGGAAGATGCCTTGTTATAATACGTTCAGGCAAGGAAAAGGGAGAGACTGTGCTGAAGGCAACATCTGAAAAGACCGGTTCAAAAGAAATAAAGATTCAGACCATTTAACTTATGAAAAAACATATCACCGTATTTGTCCTGATTTTTGCCAGCACTGTTATATTGTCACTTCGAAGCCGTGCTCAGACTAATGTTCCCGTTGTCGAGAATGGCGAGGTACAGAAAATTAAAGATTTTACGGATCCAAAGGATTGGATAAGGGAGGATCTCTGGGTTGAAACGGAGTTTGATTCAGACGGTGACGGAAGAAAAGACAGGATGCATACAGATGTGGTGCGGCCGAAGCAGACTGAAACGGAGAAGTTGAAACTGCCGGTTATCTATGAATCGAGCCCGTATTTTGCAGGAACTGCGGACGATGACCAGGAATATTTCTGGAACGTCCGCCAGGAGCTTGACACTGTTCAGGAAAAACATGCCCACCCTCCGCGCATAAATCGTACAGGCAAACGGCCCGTCATTTCAAATTCTCATACATCGTGGGTGCCGTATGGATTTATTGTAGTACACTCATCTGCTCCCGGAACAGGCTATTCACAGGGATGTCCGACAATTGGAGGAAGTCCGGAGAGACTGGCACCCAAAGCAGTGATTGACTGGCTGAACGGAAGGGCAAAAGGTTTTACAACTCCCGACGGCAACGAAGAAGTAAAAGCTTACTGGACCACCGGCAAGATCGGAATGATAGGTACATCGTACAACGGTACAATACCATTTGCAGCTGCAACCACCGGAGTGGACGGGCTCGAATGCGTCATACCTGTTTCTCCCAATAATTCATATTATCATTACTACAGGTCGAATGGTCTGGTGCGCAACCCTGGAGGATATCCGGGCGAAGATGTCGATGTTCTTTATGATTTCATCCACTCCAATCCTGACAGGTGTGCTTATTGCGACAGCGTGATCCGCGACGGTATCATGGCGAAAGGGCAGGACAGGGTGAAGGGTGATTATAATGATTTCTGGGCAGAGCGCGATCTTATGAATTTCATTCAGCCATTTAAGGCAGCTGTTCTTATGGCTCACGGCTTCAACGACTGGAATGTGATGATCAGCCACAGTGCAAGGTTCATTGATGTACTCAGGAAAAAGGGTGTCCCTGTCCAGGTTTATTTTCACCAGGGAGCACATGGCGGCGAACCTCCTTTCAAAATGATGAACCGCTGGTTTACCAGGTATCTTTTCGGTGTTCGGAACGGAGTTGAAAACGATCCGAAGGCATGGATAGTAAGGGAATCCGATGATCCTCTGAAACCGACCCCCTATGATGATTTTCCGAATCCTGATGCTTCCCCGGTTACTTTTTACCTGACTGCGGGAGCTCCATGGGCCGGAAAGCTTTCATCGGAGAAAATGCCGCATCAGGGTACAGAGACATTTACGGATAATTATTCTTTCAGCGGGCTGACGCTTGCTGCAGCCGAATATACCGATCACAGGCTTCTCTACCTGACGCCTCCGCTTAAAAATGATCTGCATATCTCCGGTACAACAACAATAACCATAAAAGCTGCCAGCGACAGGCCGGCTGTAAACCTTTCTGTATGGATGGTCGTGCTGCCCCAGAATACTTCAAGGGGGACCAGGGTTAATGATAATCTGATCAATCGGGGGTGGGCGGATCTGCAGAATTATAAATCGCTCACGAAAAGCATTCCGCTTGTTCCGGGAAAATTTTATGAGATGACGTTTGGCCTTGAACCCGACGACCAGGTCATCCCGGCAGGGAAACAGATCGGGCTGATGATATTCTCAAGCGACAGGGAGTTCACGCTTCAGCCAAAACCAGGAGCGAAACTGACTGTCGATCTCGATGGAACGAAAATAGTAATTCCTGTTGTCGGAGGAACTGAGGGACTTGCTTTTCAACCTTAGTGTTCCTTAGTGCGTACATCACAAAGGACACGAAGGAAAAAAATGATATCAATGAACTCAAATTTCCGTTTATTTTTGAAAAACTACTGGATACTGCTGGCTGTGATTGCCGCCAAGTTTGTGCTGCAGTACGTCCTGGTAAATCCATATTATGAGCTTCACAGGGATGAATTCCTTCATCTCGACCTGGCAAAGCATCTTGCCTTCGGCTTTATTTCCGTTCCGCCGCTCACATCGGTTTTTTCAAAGATCATACTCCTTCTTGGCGGAAGCATATTCTGGGTCAGGTTCTTTCCCGCCCTTTTCGGCGCACTGACAATAATGTTTGCGTGGCTTATTACAGAAACACTCGGCGGAAGAACCCTCTCAAAGATCATTCTTTCCCTCGCCTTGCTTTTTTCTGTCCTGCTCAGGCTTAACATTCTCTTTCAGCCTAATTCGTTCGATATTATGATCTGGACAGCAATTTTCTGGTGTCTGGTAAATTATGTCAAAACGGAGAATGAAAAGTGGCTTTGGCTCCTGGCCCTGTGCGTCTCACTTGGCATGTACAACAAATATTCTGTTGCTTTCATGGTTGCCGGCCTCTTTGCCGGGCTGCTCCTGACAGAACAGAGAAAAATATTTCTGAAACCGATTTTCTGGAAAGCTGCTGCGCTGGCCCTGATTCTTTTTCTTCCGAATATCGTCTGGCAGGTAATGCATGATTTCCCGGTTTTAAATCACATGAGAGTCCTGAAAGAAACTCAGCTTGACAATAATTCTGTCGCTGGTTTTCTGCAGAGCCAGGTAAAAATATTTGCTGGTTCATTGCCTGTTGTTATTACTGCGCTGATCGGGTTGTTTTCATACAGGGAATTCAGATCATACAGGTTTGCAGGAATTGCATTCCTTGTGACAATGTTAATTTTTGCCGTATTCAAGTCAAAGGATTATTATGCACTTGGCCTTTTTCCGCCTGTCATTGCCTTTGGTGCTGTGTATTTGGGAAACATCACGAAACGACGATTAAAATATTCCCTGGTTTCAGCTTTCGTTATTTTTAACCTTATTTTATTTGCCTCCATTTTCAGACTTTTAATGCCTGTCATGTCACCTGAACAGATACTCAGGAACAGTGAAATGTTCGAAAAGATGGGCATGCTTAGATGGGAAGATGGTAAAAATCATCCTCTTCCGCAGGACTTTGCTGATATGACCGGCTGGAAAGAGATGGCAGACAAAGCTTATGAAGCTTACATGATGGTACCGGGAAATGAGCTTGAAAATACAATAGTTCATTGCGACAACTATGGTCAGACAGGAGCTGTGAATTACTACAACAGGGGAAGGATGAAGGAAGCGTTTGCTCTTACAACAGATTACATTTACTGGATTACCGAAGTGAAACCTATAAAAAACGTTATTCTTGTGGGTGATCTTCCGGAGCCTGAGATCTTAAAACTGTTCAGGGAATACAGGCAGACCGGAAAAGTGGAGAATACTTACTCACGCGAATACGGAACAGGGATATATTTGTTTACCGGGGCGGACAGTTCATTTACAAAATTGTATTATGGCCTGGCTGAAAAGAGAAAAAGGGAGCTGGATATATTTTGAGAATTTTACTAATTCTTTGTGCCCTTTGTGATGTAAACCTTCGGGGCAAAGGGAAGTTATTATGTAGAATGATGAAAAAAAAACTTGTAATACTGCCATTAATCTTCTTGATTTCGATACCTGTTATTGCCCAGGGCAAAATCCCTCCTTTCAGGATGATCCGGTGGGATGGAACAATGTTCAGTGCGACACAGCTGCCCATGGGCAAACCCGTCATGATTTACTATTTTTCACCGGAGTGCGAGGAATGCCAGAAATTTACGGGGGAGCTTCTTTCGAAAATCAATGATTTCAGCAATGTTTCAATTGCAATGATAACATACCAGTCTACCCAGACCGTTGCCGATTATGTTAAAAAGAATCATCTCAGGAGCTATGCGAATATCTATGTTGGCACTGAGGGATCTTCGCTCTTCGTAAGAAATTATTACAATATATTGCATTTCCCTTTTGTTGCCCTGTACACCAAAGAGGGGAAGCTTATCAGGACATATACATGGAAGGAAGTCAGCGTTGAGGATATGATTTTCCGCCTTAAAAACATTAAATAATTTAGATCCTATTGCAATAAAAATGATCCTTTCAGCCTGATGTCATCCGAGGCGCTTCCGACCATTACTGAAAATTCACCCGGTTCGACAACCCTGTTCATATTCCGGTCATATAGTGAAAGGTCGTCGTGCCTCAGAGTGAACTCGACATGCCTCGATTCCCCCGGTTTCAGCAGGATCTTACTGAATCCCTTCAATTCCTTAACGGGTGTTGTCACACTCGCCTTCATGTCCCTGACATAAAGCTGGACCGTTTCCTTTCCTTCAAATTTGCCGGTATTTTTCACGCTCACGCCAATTTTGATCTCATTGAAGATACCGGCAGACGAGGGGGTGATCTCCAGTCCTGAATATTCGAAACCGGTGTAGCTCAATCCATGTCCGAAATTCCACAGTGGGGAAGGGGACATGTCGGCGTAAGGCTTTCCCCAGCCATGTGTTATCCAATATTCTTTATCGGGCATATAGTTATAATAGACAGGAAGCTGGCCTGCATGCCTCGGGACTGTAACAGAAAGCTTTCCCGACGGATTGATTTTACCGAAAATGATGTCAGCGACAGCCTGTCCCCCTGCTTCGCCCGGAACAAAAGCTTCCACGATTGCCGGCACATTCTCTGCCGCCCATCTTATTGCGAGCGGCCTTCCGTTTATCAGGACGAGGATGACCGGAGTCCCTGTCTTTTGCACAGCTTCGAGCAGTTGCTCCTGCATGCCGGTAAGCTCCAGCGTAGCAACATCATACCCTTCACCGCTGGTTCCGGTTTTCCCGGGTGCATTCCATTCATTTTCACCAAGAACAACCACTGCAACATCTGAATTTTTTGCAGCATTGACTGCTTTCTGAATTTCATTCAGCTCATTGCCTGTTACATTGCACCCCTTCACATAGTTAACTGAAGTTGTTGCGGGCGCTGAAGCTTTAATCCCCTCCAGGACAGTCGTTATCTCCTGGCTTACCCTGTGGGCAGTATAGTCTCCGAGCTGGTTCTTTTCATTGTCGGCATTAGGCCCGATCACGGCTATTCTTTTAAGGTTTGTACCAAGAGGAAGTAAATTCTTCTCATTTTTGAGTAGGATAATTCCCTCCCTTGCGGCATCCAGTGCAGTAGTGATGTTCTCTCCGGTATGCGTTACACTGATTGCAGTCTTAAGATCAGCATATGGATTTTCGAACAATCCCAGCCTGAACTTCTGTTCAAGGATGCGTCTTACTGCCCTGTCGATAAGTTGCATGGATACTTTGCCCGTATTTACATTATCGATCATGGATTTCAAGTAGCCTCCCTCATATGAAATACCCACATCGAGGCCAGCTTTGAGCGCCAGCTCTCCTGTTTCTGCATCATTCGATGCAAGGCCCGTGTACAGTAACGTCCCCAGCCCTCCTCCTTCGCTGAGTACAAGTCCTTTGAAACCGAATTCTTCCCTGAGTATTTTCGTCAGAAGGAATTCTGAAGCATGAGTGGGGATCCCGTCAAAGGCAGGATAAGTGGCCATGACTCCGAGGGCTCCGGCTTTTTTTATTCCTGCTTCCCATGATGGTAAAAAAACTTCCCTGAGCTTGCGTTCCGAGGTCTCCATGGCTCCCCTCTCAAGACCGCTTACCGGTTCGCTCTGTCCGGGATAATGGCACAATCCTGCAACAACTTTGTCGTTTGCCGACACGTCACTTCCCTGCACGGCATGAACTATGGTTTCAGCAATCTGCGAGCACAGGTATGGGTCTTCGCTGTATCCTTCCTGGCTTCTGCCGAGCCTTGGATCGCGGTACGGCTCTACAACAAGTGTGAAAAGCTGGTGAATACCCCTTGCCCTTGCTTCCCTCGCGGCAATGGTGTAAACTCTCTGGATGACATCAGTATTCCATGTGCTTCCCAGGAGCAACCCCTCCGGGAAGATCGTGCCGTCAGTGCACATCATTCCGTGAGTGCCCTCTTCGGTCTGGAGAAGCGGGATGCCCAGCCTGGTCTTTTCCATTGCGATCTTCTGAAGCTCATTGAAATACTCCACCTGCTGCCTGGTTCCTTCCTGTAAAATGGTATTTGAAAGTGTAAAAAAGCCGCCGATCGGTCCGAGGTAATCCCTGAAATTTCCTTCCGCAAGCTTTCTGCACGCATCTGTTTTTGACGGAATGTCCCTGCCGAGATCGCTTTCATAAACGCATGGCATATTCATCTGCCCGATTTTTTCTTCCAGGGTCATTTTCGAGATAAGATCGTCGACGCGTTCCTTTATTGAGAGGGCGGGATTCTTATAAGCCGGCACCTGAGGATCGGAATTCTGTGCTATAATACTCGGAAAAGAAAAAATTAAAACTATGAATGCAATATTTATTCTTTTCATATGCATAGGTTATATTGAATTTTCCAAGAGTATAAATTTGGTAAAAAAAGGGGAATCTGCCAGAACTGGATTTTCCTTTGTGTTCCTTGGAGCGTACTTTGTGTACTTTGTGGTAAATGCTTTTACTTAACCACGAAGGACTCAAAGGTTAGCACAAAGGTCACAAAGGAGTCATTAAAAATTCCGTAATTTTGCACCGTGAGTCATTTTGGAAAGATACTTATAATCATTGGCATTATCCTCGTCATCGCTGGAGTGATACTCTATTTTGCAGGTGATAAGCTGAGCTGGCTGGGCCGTCTTCCCGGTGATATCCGCATTGAAAAAGAGAACACGAGGATCTATTTTCCTTTTACCACCATGATCCTTCTCAGTGCCGTCCTTTCAATAATAATGTGGATTATCAGAAAATTCTTTTGAGGGTTTCATTCTGCCGTTTTCGGATCGGCTCTTTTCATTTTCAGATAAAAATACTAACTTGTTGTTTTAATTTCATTGAACGTTTCAGCAAAACTGGCATCCTATGAAAACCATTGTCACTTTCATTATCCTCATTTTTTCTCTTTCCGCCTGTTCAAGACAGCAGCAGCCTGCCGTGAAGGAATACCCTGTCCGCGATTTTTATAATAATATCAGCATCGCCGGAGGTGCATTCTCAAATGATGAGTCAAAGATCCTGTTCAGCAGCAATGAGTCAGGTATTTTCAATCTTTATGAAATAAATATCGCCGACAGTTCAAGAAGGAAATTGACAAATTCTGAAACCAACTCTTTCTTCGCTTATGATTACGTTCCCGGTACCTCCCAGCTGGTCTATGGCGCCGACCGTGAAGGGAACGAGCTGACACATGTATACTTAATGAACGAAGACGGCAGCACCACTGATCTTACACCCGGAGAGAAGGAAAAAGCCGGTTTCGGCGGATGGAGCAAAGACAAGCAGTACATGTATTTCAGTTCAACCAGGCGTGACCCGCGTTTTTTCGATCTCTACAGGACAAAGATCGGCGACTGGAAACCGGAACTGCTTTATCAGAACCAGGATGGCCTTGATGTGCATTCAGTCTCTGTCGACAACAACTTTCTGCTTCTGGGCAGAAACATTACCAGCAGTGAAAACGAGCTATTCCTTTATGACCGGCGAACCAAAAAATCAAAGGTAATATCTGATCCGGTGCAGAAAGGCTCATACAGCGGTTCGGGTTTCACGAATGACGGTAAGTATTTCTATTACATCACAGATGCGGGAAGCGAATTCGCCTACCTTGTGAGATATGAGACCGCAACTGCAGACACCATAACGGTTTATAAAACGAACTGGGATGTCGCCGGAAGTTATCTCAGTGAAAACAACAAATACATTGTTATCGCCATTAATGAGGATGGTAAAAACAAGCTTGTGCTCAGGGAGAATGAAACAGGGAAAAATATCACCCTGCCCGAGATTCAGGATGGCAATATACTGGATGTCAACATATCTGAAAGCGAGAAATCAATTCTGCTTACTGTCGGGACGTCCCGCACACCTGCTGACCTTTATCTTTTTGACCTCGGAACTTCCGCGGTCAAAAGACTGACCAACTCTCTCAATCCTGCAATAAACTCTGACGATCTCGTGCAGGCCGAGGTTGTCAGGTATAAATCATTTGACGGGCTTGAGATCCCTGCAATTTTTTACAAACCATTGAATGCTTCGGCAGGAAACAAGGTTCCTGCACTTGTATATGTACATGGCGGACCGGGCGGACAAACCCGTATAAGTTACAGTTCTAATATACAGAGCCTTGTCAACCATGGATATGCTGTTTTGGGAGTGAATAACAGGGGAAGCAGCGGATATGGTAAAACATTTTACAAAATGGATGACAGGGACCACGGCGGTAATGACCTCAAAGATTGCATCTGGGGTAAAAAATGGCTCATGGAACAGGAATACATAGACACTGGTAAAATTGGTATTATCGGGGGCAGTTACGGAGGTTACATGACAATGGCTGCGATGACTTTTACTCCACTGGAATTCAAAGCCGGAGTGAATATTTTCGGAGTTACCAACTGGATCAGAACGCTAAAATCGATACCTCCCGACTGGGAGGCAAACAGGAAAGCGCTTTACGATGAGATGGGCGATCCTTATACGGAAGATTCGGTTATGCTTTACCGAATTTCGCCGTTATTCCATGCGGAACAGATCAAAAATCCTGTAATAGTGCTCCAGGGAGCAAACGACAGAAGGGTACTGCAGGTTGAATCAGATGAAATCGTTGCCGCCATGAAAAAGAACAATATACCCGTTGAATATGTGATCTTTCCGGATGAGGGTCACGGGTTTGTAAAAAAAGAAAACAATATAAAGTCAACGGAAAGTATCATCTCCTTCCTTGATAAATACCTGAAGCACGAAGAAAAGATTGACAAATAGCATGCCCTATGAAAATTTTTGATGGTCTCTTCGGTTATGAAGTTGTAATGCTGATCCCTGGAAGCGTGTTGTTTTTGCTTCTCGCGTTTCTTTTCGCCTGGCATCGGCGATATCAGCAAAGCGCTGTCTGCAGTGACTCAGGCATTGAATATTGATACCGGTTTTATTTCGGCAAGGGAGATGGAAAAGAAAATAAATAAATGAATTGTTGAATTATTTTACAGTTTTGATCTGGCCTTCCTGGGAATAGTATATTTTAGGCTGTTTTCTTGCCATTTTCATTTCCATATCGAATCTTTTCATCAGATCCTGGCTTTCTCCCCTCATCTGTATGTATTTTTCCTTCTTGTCTTTTCTCTTCATTTGGCATGTTTATTAATAATGCAAAAATAGGCAATCAGGTCTCCATCATCATTACCCTTTATCAAATACCATAAGCGTTCCGGTCAATGGATTAATGAGATTCATCAACTTGCAGCCGGAAAGAGCAGATTGCCTCCTCCCGTTTAGTATCATTCCCGTTTGCAAACACCGGTGATTCCTTATCCGGCTCCTCGTAATAATCGAGGCCGAGAGTTCGGGCCCAGGAATATCAATCGGGCTAACATAGTATTCATGAATGTTCATTAAAGAGGTCCCATCCTCCGAAATTAAATGTCAAGATCTGCAAGCGGTACAAATTCACTTATAAGCGGATTCCTGTTTTCAGTCCGTTTCCCAAGTCTGATTCTGCCCATCTGGGTCAGAGAACCCACCGGCAACCCGGGTCCTTCAAAAAATTTTTACCCCTTACTCAACCCCTCATGGGCATGTGCGTCAACTTAAACGCCGTCATGGGGGCTTAGGTGGGATTTAGGGGTCGGATTTAGGGGGTCACTGTTCCGGGGTAAGCTTCATCTGGTGAACATGTGCAGCTTCCTCGACAGAATGGGTTTTTCTGATGGACATTCCTTTTTCCCTTTCAGCCAGTTCCGAAAGGCTTATATAAAAGTTTTTGAGAAGCTCAAGCTCCTCGCCTGTAAGGTCCTCAACATTAATGAGGCGGTTGCTGGCATTCTTGTTTGCAGCTATCAGCTCGTTGAGCTTCAGTTGAAGAGCAAGAGTGTCTTTGTTCTGGGTACGCTGAATAATGAACACCATAAGAAATGTTATAATGGTTGTGCCGGTATTGATCACAAGCTGCCATGTATCTGAAAAATGAAAAACAGGACCGGTTACGGCCCATATCAGTACAACAATTCCCGCCGCAATGAATGTTGCTGACTTTCCTGTTGCTTTTGTTACCTGTGTGGCCAGCCTGTCAAAAAAAATATTGATGTTCTTTGGTTTCATCTTTTGGAATATTAAGGACTAGATTTCGTAGTTTATCGTTTGATTGAATTTTATGACTTTGGCACTATCGTCATACAGCTCGATTATGCTGACGGAAGCAGGGCTGATCTCCATACGGTGCATCATGTCCACGGGAACAGACAAATACCATGAGATGGCCATCTTTATTACGTCAGCATGAGTGAAGATGGCAATTGCGGACCCGGGGTGTCTTAAGCACACTTTTTCTATTCCTGCTATTGTCCTTGTTTGCACTTCCTCCATTTTCTCCCCTCCGGGTATCCGCGTGTTGCTCCGGTATGTGTTGTACCTGTCGAACAAAGGATTGCCCCTCAGTTCTTCAACTGTAAAATTTGTCCACTCGCCATAATTGACTTCCAGGAAATTATCGAGTGTGGAGACCGGTTGTTTATGCTTTTCAGCTATAAGATTTGCTGTTTCCATTGTCCGCTCAAGAGGGCTGCTGTAAAAATAATCGATCCCGGCATCTGCAAGCTTCTCTGCAAGAATCCGGGCCTGCTCGCGGCCTTCCGCATTCAGGAAAATACCCGGGGCCCTTCCTGTCAGACGGATGCCTGCAGTGTCGGTTTGCGCATGGCGTATCAGTATAATTTTATTCATGATTCTTAAACCACACAGCCGGCCTCCGGAACTTTTTCACATTCTCCCGTATCTCCTCTGTTGTCAGCCGCGACTGAGTAATAGTATTTTGATTAATGTATATGGAAATTGTTTCGTCCTGCTATTTTCAGACAAATCTGGAGGCGATTTGTTTAAGCTTATTTTGTGTTTGTCACATCCTTGGCTCCTGAATATTCAGGCATTACTGGTTCTTAAAGAATTTCCCGCAGATTGCGCTGATCAACGCAGATAAACAAATCTGCGAAGATCTGCGTGAATTTCAATCTGCGCAGTCACTCAAAAAAATATTTGCATAATTGTAAATTATAATCTACATTTGTAGATAGTAATCAATATTCGTAGATCAATGTACCTTACAAACGCCGAAGAACAGGTTATGAAGCTGCTCTGGAAACTTGAGAAAGGCTTCATACGCGACCTCATGAACGAATTTCCTGATCCGAAGCCTGCCCAGACAACCGTATTTACCCTGCTCAAGAGGATGATCGATAAGGGTTTTGTTGCTTACAGGCAATATGGTAATTCGAGAGAATATTATCCGCTTGTGAGCAAGCGCGATTATTTTTCAGACCATATCAGCGATATAATCAAGGATTTCTTCAATAATTCCACAGCGCAGTTTGCTTCATTCTTTGCGGATGAAGCCGATATGACGAAAGAAGAACTCGAGGAATTGCGCGAGATCGTCAATAAGAAAATTGCCAACAAAAAATCAAGAAAATGACTGCATTTCTCATTAAATCCGGTATATGTATGGTCCTGTTTTTCGGACTGTACTGGTTTATTCTCAGGAAGGAAAAGCTTTTCATCTTCAACAGGTATTACCTGATAGTAGCGGTAGTTTTTTCATTGACTGTTCCATTCATTTCCTTTCCGGTCAGCCTGGGTTATAAAGATGCTCCTGCTTTAACAATGGTTTCACCTGGAAATTTGCCCGACAGGGAGGCATTTCAAGATACTGAGCCTGTCCCTCAGGAGTCATTTTCGCCAATTTCCCGTCCTGATAACCTGAACAGTCCTGAGATCATCAAACCTGCAGCTTCAGATGGTACGAAAACCATTTTATACATCTATATCGCCGGTTTCATAATGATGTTCGCCCGGTTTTGCAGGAATATACTGCAGTTAAGGAAGATGCTCGGAAGATCAGAGAAGATGGAGCATGAATGGTACCGGATTGCGCTGGTTGAGGATAAGATAAGTCCCTTCAGTTTTTTCAAAACGGTGTTTCTGAACCGGCAGGATTATATTGAAAGAAGGGTAGGGGACAACGTAATGAATCACGAGCTCGAGCACATAAGGCAGGCGCATTCCCTGGATATAATATTCTTTGAAATATTCCACATGGCTTTCTGGTTCAATCCTGTTTTGTTCCTGTACAAGAGGGCAGCAAGGATCAATCATGAATATCTCGCCGATGAAGCTGTTGTAACAGTCAATTCCGATATCCGGAACTACACTGATGAGCTGATATCATTTATCAGCCACAGGCTGGTTGTCCCTTATACCAGCGGATTCAGCCCTTCAATGATCAGGCTCCGCCTGCTGATGCTGAATTCAAAAACTTCGCGGCACGCTAAAATAAAAAGGGTGCTGCTGACTGTTTTGATGTCTGGTGTTCTGATCGGAAGCTTAAGCATGAAGCCTGAATACAAAGAACCTGATGACAGGCGTAAGAAAGCAGCCGAAAACAGGGATATAATAATACAGGATGTGTTTTTCAGGGGTAAAGATTTCAACCCGCTAAAAGCTCTTGTGGTGCTGAATGGCAAAAAGCTTATGTCTGAGGATTCCATTGCTGTTGACATCAGCGATATCAAAACACTTAATGTCCTGAATGATCGCAAGGCGAAACGGAAATATGGAAAGAATGCCAGAAACGGTGTTGTTGAAATAAGCACCTATGGATACGATAAGAGCTCGGTCCCTGATTCGTTGTACTATAAACCAATTTACACTATTAATAACAAGAGCCCCGAAAAAAGAATATCCATCCAGGTTTCAAATATATACTCTGCAAGCATGTGGACATATCCCGTTTTCCGGAACCAGGAGCCGGATAAACGATGGAGGCTTCTGGAAATTTTCACGAGGGATTATTATAAGATAGAAGGAAGAGTGATGCAGTCCGATGGCAAACCGCTTTCCGGTATCCTGGTCTCATCCTCCGATAATCCCTCAGATACAATAACTGGTAATGACGGACATTTCATCCTTTCAGATATAAATCCGGGTTCAAGGATTGATTTTTCTGCAGATGGCTTTATCACGACAGGCTTTACAGTGCCAAAAAGCCTTTATTATACAGATCTGGCAATCAGATTGCGGCATGTAAATGAGCCGGATTCGGACCTGATTATCTCAGGTGCAGGAAAAGAAGTAGTCGATTTCTCCGGCAGGTGGAGGCTGAACAAAGAGCTCAGCAAAATCACATTCCCCGGAAAGTATGAGAGAGTTTATGATATTCATCAGTATGATGCTGATTCTTTGAAACTGAAAACCACGACCACCGACAACAATGGTATGGTCCGCAGTTATGAAAGGACATTTGTCTTCAATACTGTTAAAGCCAATATGAGCAAGGACAATGTAAGCAGATATATTAATTCCTGTATTATCTCACCTGATGGTCAATCATTTTCAGTAACAAGCGGAAGCAAAAGCATAATTCAATCGTTCAGGGAGTATAAACAAATCGATAATTATTCATTGAGTGACGACGGAAAACAACTACTGTTAACCGAAAATTTCATCTCTTTACCCTCTTCCGGTAACCGCAGACAATTTCCTGCTATGGTTTTTGACAGGGAATAATTTCGTGATCACATCAACTCTATATACTCTGGCGCACTTAAATAATTTCCCGCAGATTACGCTGATCAACGCAGATAAAAACGCAGATCTTTTTTTTATGTGAATAATCAAATCTGCGCAAATCTGTTTCATCTGCGGACTCCAGCACACTCTAGAGCACTCTAGTTCCTGGTCAATCTTTAGATTCATTCTAAATTACAATAATATATTGATAAGCAGGTACCTGTTCCGCTAATTCTTTCGTTATTTTCCCCGGGGACACTAATCTAAAAAGGGGATAAATTGAAATTGGGGATCAATTGCCTGTTGCTTTTTAGCATTCTGGCACTTATATCGGGCTGTTCCAAGCCTGAAGAATTTTCCGGAACTCATGTTTTCACAACAAGCCGGAACTCTGACGTTCATCTGAGGGAGCGTGACGATCCTTTTGCTATTCATAATATTATTAAGGCATATGAAAATTTGCGGGCGGGTGACCCTTCAGTTCCGGTTTTGCACATTGCACCTAATAATTTATACCTGCGTTTTCTGCCGGAGAATGAAAGCGAGCTCGAGCTTCTGAGAAACGACACTACGCTCACTTTGTACGATTACCCGCTCAATGCTGATATTTCCGAGGGTGAATTCAGCGGCGCTTCTGCACAGAATTCTCTTCCGTATCAGTACTGTGTTGTGCCTGAAGGCAAACAGCTTCCCCCTGTAAAGTACGAGCTAATATATGAAGTGTTCATTCCGCCATACCGTGATTATGAAGCCAAAAGTATGCCCGGTGAAATGACGGATTTTTATGAAAAGCTTGTATCTGAGTCAGCACGGATAACAGGTAATCTCTCCGTGGATGATTCGGTTTACATTACGACCAGATCTTCATCGGGCAGGTGGAAACCAAAGGGCAGGATACGGGTATGGGATGATGTCCTCGGAATGTACATCCCGCTGAATCATGTGAACGTTCATGCACGCTGGTTCACGCGTGTGGAGACTGCCTTAACTGACTCGGACGGATACTTCAGCATGAAAAGCTTCAGCCATAAAGTCAATTATTCCATAAAATGGGAGAATTCTCTTTTTGACATCCGCGATGGATTGTTAATGCAGGCCTGGTATAACGGTCCAAAGAAGAAAGGGGATTGGATGCTTGATATCAGGAACGGAAAATCAAAGATGTTTGCAACCATACATCGAGCAGCATACCGGCAGTTCTATGGCAATAACCTTGGCCTGTTCAGGCCGCGGCTTTGTTCGGGCAAACGTACCAAAATCAGCTACATGGACGGCAAGGGAACAGGTCAGTTCAACGGGAGCCTCATTACGGGGGGACTTATTCCCCAGATTCAGATATGGGGTGACAATGCCACAACGGAAACAAACATCATTTTCGCCTCGGTTTCACATGAGCTTGGTCACCAGCTGCATTCCGAATACATCGGTAACCTGAAATACATGAAAGTATCCAGGATTATCAGGGAGAGCTGGGCGGAAGCAGTTGAATGGGCAATCACAAATGATGAGTATCACACCCTGGGAAAAAAGTATGGCGTTTTCGCGGCAATAAGGTATGACCATCAGAATGATAAGCATAATGGCTGGCCACTCGTGTCGGACAGGGAATATTCACCGGCCTTTATCGACCTGGCCGACAGCATCAACCAGGGCTCTCTGTTTGGCCCTGACCATCCGAATGACCTGATCTCGCAGTATTCTGTCTCATATATGAACTACAACCTGCTGGGAAGTACGACTGACATAAGCAGCCTTAAGCAGGAAGTCACGGTACATAAGCTGGACGGAGTCGATGATTACAAGATCAGCCAGCTGTTCCTTTTATATTGACAGCAGAAGAAAAAAGTCACGGAAACCAACCTGTTCAAGCCTTTTCTTTCATTAGTTCCGGGTGCACTAATAAGCAGCTTATTTATAGACTGATTGATTCTTGTTGAAAGAATCGATCACTTTGTTTGCCTCATGTACACGGATGCCTTTTGATACAAGATCATCCAGATCCTGGATACCACCTATCAGCTGGGTTGCCGGGATGCGGTTGCGCTCTTTTCTTAATTCGTCATATAATCTGAAAGCTTCACTGGTATTGCCTGATCTTAAGCTTGCAAGAGCCAGGTTGAATTTTGCAAAGTATAGTGTTGGATCAGAACCGATCGCTTTTTTCGAGTACTCTATACATTTATTATCGTCATTGAGAAGGTAATATACCCAGGCAAGATTTCCATATAGTACTCCTTTATCGGGAGAAATGCTTATGGCAGTTTTATAAGCTTCAAGAGCATTTTTATATGACTTCAGATTCATATAGCATTCCGCCAGCATAGAATACAGGTCCGTGTTGGCAGAATCAAGGCTCATTGCATTTTTTATATAATCTATTGACTCCTTATATCTCGCTTTTTGAACTGCGAGCACTGCCAGAGATTGCCAGGCTATAGCGCTTCCCGGGTTCGCAGCTGTAGCTTTTTTAAAGGTGGCCATGGCCTTTTCATCCTGTTTTTCTTTAGCATACGAACTTCCCATGAATATATATGGCTCGATGAATCCGGGATCGAGCTTTATGGCTGTCTCAAGATGATTATAAGCCTCAGCATTCAGCCTTTTGTTAAAAAGCGGTGAGGCTATCCAAAAATGAGCATATTTGTTTTCAGGATCCTTTAATAAAATTTTTCTATACATTTTTATCGCGGAATCCTGCATGCCAATCCTGTTGAAAGAGAGCGCTTTAAATAACATTGCGAAAGTATTTTCCTTGTCATTCTTAAGAATGTCATTGCATTCTTTCATCACCGCAAAAGGATTTTCATTACTCATCTTGAACGCAAATGCCACCGGATCCACATATGTGATGTTCCATGAGGCGACATCCTCAATTTTCTTTATCCCCGCTGCATATTCATTATATTTCCCGGCGGGAACTGGTGTATCCGACATATTAAATTCCCATTTTACTTCAGCAAATGATTTGAAATTCTTAAAAGTCCTTTTGAAAGTGAAAAATTCATTTTTCAAGGAATCATCAGAAGGAATTGCTACAGGCAACATTGATTTTTCGGGAGGGAAATAAGTTTCGGTGCTGAGTATCCTGTAAGGAAACAGTGGTATAATGTCATTTTCTCTTTTGTCGGGCAAAGTTCTGGAATCCAGTCCTGCGAACAGGGCAAGGGGAAATGATGCAAGGCTGCCGAATGTAAATGAATCATCTGTTTTGCTCCAAATGGTGTCCAGGTGAAAATAGATCTGTGAACTGAAATTCCTTCTTTGATCGTTTACCGGCTGGAATGCAATGCTGTCTAAAACGGCATTGTTCATATGATCTGCTATCAGATTCCGGAAGAATTCCTTTAGTTTGTCATTATCTGCCGATACAAATAAACTATTCAGCGATTCACTGACCGTACCGGAAGCATCCATTGTTATTGAATTAATTGCATCCGACCCTTCAAACGCTATCTTATGTGCGAAAATTACTTTTGCGGGATTAGTATTGAAACCGGGTGTTTTGGTTAGTTTGCCTCCATTGCCGTTGACAATAAAGGCAATCCTTTTTTTATCGACTGCGGGAAGAGCAGGGTAAGGCGTATTTTTAGACGTTATGTCCAGCCATATGCTGTCCTTTTCACCGGGAATGAGTGTAATCAGATGTTCAAAGTGCGGGGCTGGAACATCAATCAGCTGTTCCTGGGGATAGGTATTGACAAGCACGGGTAATGCTTCGATTCCCATGCATTTTAAGAGTGAAATAAAAAGAATTGACTGATCCTTGCAATCACCATACCTTGAATTGATTATTTCTTGAAGGGGATGCGGAGTGAAACCTCCTCTTTCAATATCAGCATATGTGTATCTTATATTGTCATGAATGTATTTGAGGACGGATTTGATCTTTTCTTCCCTTGTGCCATTTACTGCAATTTCAGCTGCATTGTTTTTGATTGCGTCCGTTATTTCGATTCCTGAAAACAGTTTCTCCCATGCCCATTGGTCGATTTGCGTCCAGTTATTCAAAGTTGTGACGGAGAGGACAGGGCTCATGCTGCTTATTGCCGGCATGGAAGATTCAATTGCAATTCCCGGTAGATCTGTCAATGTCCAGATGTAAATGTCCTCTTTTTTCTTTGACATTTTGATTGGCAAAGCATGGCTTGAGGTAAGGTAATATGTAATTGGAAGTCCCTCGGGCACACTCAGCTTTATTTCAGAAGCCTGAACAGGATCGATTCTCGGAATATACGGTGGGGATAGCTTCTGAAGCAACCCTCCAAAATAGAAATGATCAAACCATTCTCCATCCATGATTGACTTTTTCTGTATGAACCTGACCTGGTATTCAAAGGAGGAACCTGCTTCGAGTCCTGAAAGTGCAAATGTCAGGAATTTTGTATCCGAGTACCTGGTATCTTCACTGAAATCAGGAGATGTTTTGTACTGGACTGCATCCTTTTTTACCTCTGATATAGAACCATCATTCCTTATGACCCGTGCAAAATCAAGAAAGGCATCCTCATAATAGGAATTAAAGCCGAGAGGAATATGGGAGTAATCATTAAGTGCACGGTTATCATAAATTTTTCCGACAATTCTTAAGACAATGCTGTTCTCGCCCTTCTCATTCAGGGTAATGTCATATTGTTTCAAAATTATCAGGGCCCCTGCTTTTTTACCCTTCACGTCATCAGCTGTTCTGATAAGATCAATAACTTTCTGGTCAGCTGTACTTTGTGCCAGCAGAGTTTCCGGCGCAAGAAAAAATTGCAGTGCTGAAAAAAGCAATATAATGAAAGCATATTTTCTGTTCATATCAGAAGTTTTTTGAAGTACAGGCTTTAAGGATTATCAGAACTTTTTAAAAATAGTAAAATATTTTTCAGTCAATGAGAAAGTAAGTACTCTTATTAATGAATTTGAGGCAAGCTCACATATCGTTCAGTTAGAGGAGTGAGTTTTCCTGCTGTACTGAATTAATATCTTTCAAAGTACACCGGTATATTTTAATATCTTTAAAGGATTATCTTTAATGAATGATGAATGTAGTCAAAAAACGGGTTTCCTATTTTACCGGCGCAGTAATATTCGTGTTGTTATCTCTTGGAGTGCTTAAGCTGATAACAGATTTCCGGTACAGAAAGAACTTGCCGGTTCTTCCGGATTTCCTGAATATTTCTGCTTCGCTGAAGGAACAGATATCGGCTGCTTCAAGGAAAGCTCATTTACGACCATCTGCTGATAATATTGGTACACTGGGAATGGTCTATCATTCGAGTGCATATTATGATGAAGCAGCTCAATGTTATAAGCTTGCCTTTAAAAAAAACAGTAATAAATGGATATGGAGCTATTATCTGGGGTATTTGGAGCAGGAGCTGGGGGAATCGAATGCGGCGATTGAAAATTTCAGGGCGGTGATTAAAATAAATCCTACGGCTTCCCTTGCCTGGTATTATGTAGGTTCAGGATATCAGAAGCTTGGATCCGGAGATAAGGCAGAGGTTGCCTTTAAAAAGATCATAAGCCTCCAGGAGAAAAATGTTGAGGTAAAAACCAATATAAGAAATGACTATTTCCCTTTGCGGGCATATGCAATGTATCAGCTGTCAAGAATTTATATGGATACTGATCGCATGGACCTTGCCGAGAACACATTAAAGGAGATTTTAAAGTTTTACCGTTCGTTTGGACCATCATACAGGCTCCTCGGCAATTTATACTACATGAAAGGCGATTCTGCGTTAAACAAATATTATTTAACCAGGGCAAACGATCTTGTCGATTTCTCCCTCCCGGTTGATTCACTTATCGACAGGCTGGCACTTATCTCAAGATCTGAAATATATCTTCTAAAACAGATTGATGAAGCAGAGAAAGGAATATATCCTGACTGGGCATTGGAACTGGCAGAAAATGGAATGAAGAATATTCCCGATAACAAATATCTTATTTCCAAAACTATCAGGCTTTTGCTGAAACTTGATAAAGGGAAGCAGGCTATCCAATATCTCGATCAGCACATCAGTCTTTTCAGAGATGATTTCAACGAGATTAACGAAGTGGCTGATATACTTGCAGAAAAAGGATTCTATGGTCAGTCACTGATCTATTATAATCAGGCATTCAGGCTTGAACCTGAAAGTGCCGATGCTCAACTTGGAGTGGCATCGTGTCTGTGGAATATCGATATGAAACAAAATGCTTTAAGCCAGGTTGATAGTCTTTTTGAAAAAAACAGGAATAATCTAAAGAACCAGACCGAGGCGATCTATTTTCTGATCCTTATCGGTGAAAAAGAAAAGGCTGTTTCATATTTGAATGGAATAAAGCATATCTACCCAGACAACCCGGGCGTTCAAAAATTACTTGGAATGATTGCCGAGATGGAAGGAAGAACTGAGGATGCGACAAGATTGTATGAGTCTGCTTTTAAGAATGATCCGGGAGATTTTCCAACAATAAAGTACCTTGGAAATATATTGATCAGACAAAAGCTGTGGAGTCAGGCTATCGGTCATTTTAGTAAGGCATTGGAATACTTTCCAAATGACCCGTTCATACTGGAACGACTTGGAACCTTATTAGTGTCCTGCCCCGATTCAACTTTCCGGAATTATAATAAAGGTCAGGAATACTCAGAGAGAGCGTTTATTCATAAAGGGTGTCCTTCAGAAATCCTCCTGGCTTCAGCAAGAAGTCTTGCGGAAGCTTATGCAGGCCTTGGGGATAACGTCAGCGCAAGTGTTTTCATGAAAATCGCCATTAACCTGGCAAGAAGTGAAAATGCTGCACCGGCATATATAGCCGACCTGGAGAACAGGCTCAAAAAATATGATTCAGTAAAATAAATCAGCACCTTATCAATTCAGAATGATCAGTTCTATCTGCTGATGGCATTTTTGGTTTTCCTTTTTCCGTTTGCCTAAGTAAAAAACACTAAGATATTTTTCTGTTTGATTTGGATTTGTTTTAATTTAACAGTCCTGCAAATCCTTCTGTAATAATGCGTCGATTTATTCTTGTCAACCTTGTAATCTTAACCCTATGTTCCTGCCGGGAGCTTGTTACAGGCGATTTTCCTCGATTTACTCCTGTTCCGGCGGTCAACAGCATCCTTATTGCAGGAAAGCCCCTGACGGTTCATGTTTCACTGGCTGACAAGATCGATACGAGCCAGTTGGCGGTGGTCAATAATGCGGGTATCTCGTTGTTTGTTGACGGGAGCTATGCTGAAGACCTGGTCGCTGACGGCAATGGCTTATATTTATCTTCATCGGTTATGGAACCACAACGGTCCTATAGGCTGGAAGTGAATATACCCGGCTACAAAACGATCACTTGCAATGAAATCCTTCCTTCTCCTTCACCAATCCTGCACATCGAGCACAACAGCAATGCCGGGAAAAATGAAGAGGGCATGATTTACCCCTCATTAACTGTATCATTTGAAACGAATCCCTCTGAGAAACAGTATTATGAGATAGTAATATGGACTCTGAAAAACCGGAATAAGGAGACTGCTACCATGGAGAAGATAACCGATCCTGTCCTGCTGAATGAAGGGCTTCCCCTGGCAATCTTTACCAATGAGATAATAAAGGATACGGTTTACGCTATTACAATAAATTACTTCACAGGTTCCGCCGGCTTCAGCGGGAACGAGCCATACCATACCTCTTTGTTCCCGCTGATAATAGAGCTGCGTTCCTGCAGCGCAGATTATTACAGGTTCGTCAAACAGAAGTACCTGTATGAAAAAGGCAGGTTCCCTGAATTCCTTGCTGCTTCGACAAATGCTTTTCCGTTATACTCAAATGTTCCGGACGGCTTTGGAATATTTGCCGGATACTCGGTTGTAATATCAGATACCCTTTTCCCTAAGTACTGATGAGGAAGTTTATTCTGAATATCGCCGGATTATTTTTCATGCTGAGCATCCAGGTAAACGCACAGCAAAAGATCAATGTTTCAGGATTTGTAAAAGACAGGGATAACGGGGAGCGGTTGATCGGAGCCAATATATCAGAGACAGGTACTGCAAACGGAACACCGGCCGATTACAACGGATACTTCAATCTGGTGGTTAAGAATAACACTTCATTGAGAGTTTCATTCATTGGCTATGAAGACCAGGTCCTGGATATGAATACCGTCAATGATACGATAATTGAAGTTTTTCTCATACGGGATGTCGAACAATTATCAGGGGTAACGATAAGTGCAGAAAGAAAACGCAATGCCAATATTTCAACCCTGGATTATGCACAGATGACGCAGACCCCATCGCTCGGTGGGAAACCCGATGTCATCAAAGCGCTGCAGCTGCTTCCCGGGATCAGTTCACAGAAGGAAGGAACCAGCCTCATGATTGTAAGGGGGGGCGATCCCGGGCAAAATCTTTACCTGTTCGATAAAGTTCCGGTCATTTATGTCAATCATCTCGGCGGGTTCATGTCTGTTTTCAATCCCGATATAATCAACAATATCGATGTCTATAAAGGCGGATTTCCTTCAATGTACGGAGGAAGGCTGTCTTCTGTAATAGATATTACTCAGAGGGAAGGTGACTACTCCAGGTATAAGGGTTCGTTTGGCGCGGGGATTACAGATTTATCGTTCAGTCTTGAAGGACCTGCCGGAATCAGGAATTCGAGCTTTATTGTCGGTGCCAGAAAAACACTGTTCGATCCTTTAATGATATTGCTCCAGCTTAGCCCGATGGCAGCAGGCGATTATCTGCTGGCATATGGTTTTCATGATTTCAACGGGAAATTTTCCTGGAAGCCTGATCAAAAGAAAAGCCTGAGCTTAAACTTCTACCAGGGAGATGATTACCTCAATTACTGGTCATTAAAAAGGGAAAAATACAGGATGGGTGATGTCTGGGGAAACTGGCTGATCTCTGCAAAATACAACACCATTTTGTCATCAAGGTTGTTTTCTTCCAGCAATCTTTCCTTTACCCGCTACAGGTTAAGGGAGTTCATGAAATACAATATACCAGGCCAGGATACGGCTATAACGTTTAAGGAAAGTTATAAATCATCAGTAATGGATTTGTCATTCAGGTCAGGAATGAAGTTTACAGCATCGGAAAATTGGCTTGCCGAGTTTGGAATTCAAAGCTCTTTCCTCTCCATGCTCCCCAATGAAACATACATTTCAACTCAGGCAGTTCAGCAGCAGGCAAAGCCTGTCAATTCATTCGAATCTGCCATTTATGCGGACAACAAATTCATAATTAAAAACAAATGGTCAGTAACTCCGGGTTTCAGGATCGTTAATCATCTGACAAGTGGCTTCTCAGATCTTTTGTTTGAGCCAAGACTGAATGCAGACCTTCAATTTTCGAAAAATCATTCCATAAATCTCAGTTACATGAAGGTCTCGCAGTATTCACATCTTGTGTTCACTACCGGCAGCATAATGAATAACGAGGTCTGGATTCCTGCAGGAAAAAAGATCCCTCCGGCAAAATCTGACCAGGTGACCGCGGGATGGAATGGCTCATTCCTGAATGGAAAATTCACATCCGAGCTTAGCCTCTATTATAAGGACATGTACAATCTGTCCACATACAAAGACGGGTACACCAGCCTAACAGGTGATGAGAACTGGATCACAAAGGTCGAAACAGGAGGGAAGGGAAGATCAGCAGGTGTCGAGTTCCTTGTAAGGAAGAATTCCGGAAAGTGGACAGGATTCATCAGCTATGTTCATTCAAAGACAACCAGGCAATTCGCTGACATCAACAACGGAAAGGAATATCTCTTCGATTATAACCGTCCCGATAACCTCTCTGTTAACCTGAACCGCAGGATTAATAATAACCTCAACCTTAATCTTGTCTGGGTTTTCCAGAGCGGCTTGCCGTTTACGGAAGCAATCGGACGGCAGTATATGCCATCGGTGATCGATGACTGGCAGGGGAACGATTTCTTTTACGAGGGATTGATATATGGTGAGAGGAACGGCGCAAGGATGAAAGATTATCACAGGCTGGATGTAGCGTTGACCTGGTCGCGGTACAACAGGAGAAACAACAAAGTTGACTGGAGTTTTTCAATATACAATGTTTATAACAGGCACAACCCCGTTTTCTATTATTACAATTCAGATAAATCCATGAACTTTTCCAATCCTCAGTGGAATCATGATTTCAGACCTTTATCACTTTATCAGCTTAGCTTGTTTCCCGTTATGCCTTCCATCTCCTGCAAAGTTTATTTTGATCCCGAGGCAAGGAAAGCCAGGCTGGAAGCTCAGAACGCGATCGCACTTCAGAAATTAAATGAATCAATGCGATCGCCGGCAACAACTGATGGTTCAAACATAAAGGATCGCTGGAGTATCAAAGCCGGTTATTCTTTTCCAGCAGGTAAATCAGCGAAATACGATCCTTATAAAGTCAAAAAATACAATCTCGAGCTGAATTATGGATTTCTCGATAATGTTGAAGCCGGTATCTATGGAGGATACTCACAGGTACACTTGTTCGAACAAATTTCGCCCTACGGAACTCGCGGATACAGGAGGGATGGCATTTTTTATGGCGTCAACTGCAATTATCACCTGCTCCCGTATGTGATGAAAAGGGATGATCTGAGATTTGACCTGTATGCCACCGGGAAGCTTGGGGGCGTAAGCATCAAATCCACAAAAAGTTATGAAGAACATTGTATTGGCGGAGGTGCAGCGATCTATTTATTTGAGCATGTAGGGATTTTTGGTGAATACACTTACGGCAAGTTCTACAATACCCCTCCAAGGCACATCTTTGACAGACCAGTTCATAACAAGGTAATATTCGGTTTGGCTGTAAAATTTAAATAATCAAGTCATGAAAAAAGTCCTGGTGGTATTTCTTTTTTCTGCATTGTTTTTTTCCTGCGAGAAAGACAATGATTATCTGATTCCATCAAGAGAAGTTCCTGAGTGGCTTAAAAGCGATATCACACGGCAGGAACAGATAATAAAAGATTCACCGCAGCTGATGAATGCCTATGGCGCATGGTTGCGTTACCAGTGGGGGAATGAGTTTTATTTCGAATATCATAATGATTTAAGCTCATCCTCACCCCGGGCGACATCGTACGACCGTAAAACCATAATACCGGTTTGGGACGTCAATACTGATTACTACAATGAGAAATGTTGTAAGGTTTACGTTTGGAAAGCGCCTAATGCAAGAGATTACTAAAAACTCTTGTGCACTCTGGCGCACTCCAGGCACTCTGACGCACTTTCCCCGGGATTATTCGCTTTGCTCATGATCCCTGTGGGGGAACAGGCAAAGCAATCAAATGAGTCCGCTCAAATACTCTAAATACTTCAGGCATTTCAAGCGCACTCAAGGCACTCTGGCGCACTCTAGTCACTTTCCCCGTGGGATTATTCGCATCGCTCATGATCCCTGTGGGGGACAGGCAAAGCAATCAAATGAGTCCGCTCTGCGAGCGGTTTTTGTTTATTCAAATTACTCGCTCGTGCGGGCACGGCTCGTATTTGAATAAAACAAAAATCCCGCAGCATGCTGCTGCGGGACTCATTTGATTGCTTTGCGGAGAAAGAGG
>DATGWQ010000253.1:0-5975 GCA_035299385.1 Bacteroidales bacterium
TTTCACTTCAATATCTCCCCATTCAAGCTCTGGAAGATATTTCATCATCTCGAGATTGAACATCGCCTCATTTCCCGCCCACAATTCAAGGTGGGAGGCCGGTGGATTCTGGCTGAAGAATTTGGGATCAAAGCCGCCCACTTCGACTTCGCCGTAAACAGGATGATTTATCTTTTCCCAGTTGTGAAAACCCTGCCCGTTATTTTCCTTTTCATCCCAGGCCAGCATGTCGAGCTGGTCCTTTTCCCCGTCGTTGTTATAGTCCTTTCCTCTTGCTCCGTTCCATATCTCATCGCCGTACCATATAGCCCCGAAATACCAGTAGCCAAAATCGGGACCGTGACCGAAGAGAGGGCTCCCGCTGCCATAATCATTGTACACGTCGCCGGCTTTCTCATAACCGGTTTTCTCTTTGCCGATCCTGTCAAATGTCTTATACCATTCAAGATCCTCCGGGTACATCCTGTCTTCTGAAGCTGAGGTTGAAGGCGGCCTGAGATGCATCGGAACGGCCGTATCCATTGAGTTCACGACATAAACATTCGGATGTGTAAGGAGAAAAAGTACAACAGCCCTGGTCTCATTTTCGCTCAGGGGGAATTCGCCTGCACCACCCTGGGTATAACCTCTTCCTGTCTTTTCGCTTTCAGGCCTCCAGTTCTCGGGGTAATTCCTGTGAAGATCGAGCCCCCCTATTCCGTCTTCATTTATTTTACCGTCATTATCGTTGTCAATTCCTTCTGAGGCTGTGAGATAAATACCCTTACCTTCAGCGACCCTTTTCATGATCCTCCCTGTTGAATCTTTCGGATCAGGTATCCAGGTTCCTTTTTTTTCATCTTTCCATCTCATTGTAAGGATCATTCCATCGCCATTCAGGTCCTCCGGTGCATCCTCATCGAGAAGCCCGTCACCATCATTGTCTTCAGGTCGGACAGTGCTCCTGTTGCTCTGGGCGGTTTTCATGTACAGGTTATGGCCATCAGGATTGTTTATGGGTTTAAGGTATATTGCCTTCGTATCGAGAAGGTGTGTGACATCGGGATCCCTGCCATAATTATCGAGGAGATATTTTGCGAGGTAAAGAACTGATTCAGTGCCTGTCACTTCTCCGCTGTGCCTTCCGCCTTCAAAAAAGGCAGCCGGCTTGTCTGTATCTTTTCCGGTCTTTTTGTTTGTGAATGTCATCTGCATTATGGGACGCCCTTCATAGCTTTTCCCCACTTCATAAAGGTCAACCAGCCCGGGATACATTTCAGCCCATCTTTTCATCCAGGCAATGACCACTGCTTCGTAGTGGAAATGGTCAAATTTCAAGCTGTCCCCAGGTTCATACTGAACTGATTTATATTCCACAGCCGGGAAAAAGCTTATGCCGTGACGGAACCCCCCGAGCTTATAGATGTGCTGCTTTTCTTCTTTGCTGTTCTGGTTGCCAGGCTGTGCAAAAGCAAAAACCGGGATCAGGATGATCCCTGCAAGGAGAAGGAAACTTTTCATTAAGGTTGGTTTTATCTGTGATTGCGGATTGCGGATTTTAATCCGAAATCAAAAATCCGAAATCCGAAATTTCATCAGCCCCTTTTTGAAATCACTTCAAGCTTATCTAGGTCCAGGACCTCTATTGTTTTCCCGTAGATCCCGATAAGACCTTCCTTCTTAAAGTCGGACATTGTCCTGATAACATTTGCGGTACTCATCCCGATATAGTCTGCGATCTCCTTCCTGGAAACAGGAAGATCAAAAACTCTCGATTTGTATATGTCCTTCGTGAAATAGATTAGTACAAACGCAACCCTGCCGACAAGGTTCTTCTGCCTGATTTCAAGGGTTTGATTTATGATTTTGTCGTTGATCTTTGAAATTTTGGTAAGCAGGCCCATCGCGAATCCGCCATTTTTGAGGAAGAGGCCCTTTATATGATCAAGGCTGACAGTGCAGACCACCGAGTCCTCGAGTGCAGAAACGGAATATTGATACTTCTCTTCGGAGAAGATGCTCATGTTGCTTACAAATTCGAAGGGTCGTGTGATTGTGATTATCTGCTCGTCGCCGGTTGCCGTTCTCCTGAAGAGTTTTACAAGTCCGCTCTTGAGATACTTGAATGTTGTGATCTTCTCGCCTTCATGGTTTATCACTTCACCTTTTCTGAAAAACTGTTCTTCCCTGTTGTTGCACAGCTCTTCAATGGCTTTGTTGTCGAGATTTGCAAAAACCACATCCCTGAATTCGCAATCCTGGCACACGCAAGTTTTAATTCTCTCTTCCACAATCTTCGAATTTCTACAAAATTATCATTTTCGTTGCCAATTTACGATTTCAATCGTTTTTTATTGCATCAATTAGGAGTAATTTTGTGCGCTTTTAAAGATTAGTAAATGAATTGAGCAAAGGATGATATACAGAACTGATTACCACATTCATTCTACTTTCAGCGACGGCAGGTCGGCACCTGAAGAATACGTTGAAGCTGCTTTGAAGGCGGGTCTGAATGAAATCGGCTTCTCAGAGCATCTTACCCTTTTCCTCGAGCCTCAGTCATGGAATATGAACCCGGAAAGGGTTCATGAGTACATAAATTATATTGAAGGACTAAAAAAAAACTTCCCTCAAATCAAGATCAGGAAAGGACTGGAAGTTGATTACTTCCCGGGAAAAGAAAAGGAAACGGGTGATTTCCTGAAAGGCCTGCCGCTTGATTACGTTATCGGTTCTGTTCACTACCAGGGCGATGTAACCGTCGACCTTGGTCCTGAATTCTATGAAGGACAAAATGTCGATGATCTTTACAAAACCTATTTTGATACTGTCATCAACGCTGTTGAATCAGGACTTTTCGATATTATAGGGCATCCGGATCTTATCAGGATATATGGCTATAAGCCTAAGTTGTCTCCCGAAAAGCTGTATCGACGGCTTGCTGAAGCCATGTACAGGAACAATACTGCCTTTGAAGTGAACACAAACGGCCGCAACAGGGTATTGGGAGATTTTTATCCCGACAGGAAGTTTCTCAATATCTTCCTGAAGGAAAAAGTTCCTGTATGCGTGAACTCCGATGCGCATATGCCGCGGCGTGTCGCTCAATATTTCGATGAAGCTTATGACCTTCTGAGGTTTACCGGTTTTACCGAAATGGCGGCCTTCGAAAAGAGGGAAAGAAGAATGTTGCCTTTCTAGCTCGCCACTCACTCATGCCTTATAGTCTCTGCGGGATTGACCCTTGAAAGTTTATAAATGTGATACGCTGTAACAGCAATTGATATAGACATTGTAATTAAAACTGAGAGGATCAGGTAGGATGGTTTCAGATCTGTCCTGAAGGCATAATTCTGCAGCCATTTATTCATCAGGAGAAATGAAACAGGCCCTGCAATCAGGACAGCAATCAGGATCAGTTTTATTATTTCTTTGCCAAAAAGGGACATCACTGAACCTGTTCCTGCCCCGGATATCTTCCTTATTGCCATTTCCTTTGTTCGTTTCTGAGCCGTGTAAAATGACAGGCTGTACTGGCCAAGGCAGCTGAGAACAAGTGCAAGAACCGTCGAGAACATAATAATTTCGGTCAGCCTTCTTTCGGATACGTACATGTTCTCAATTCTTTCACTCAGCAATGAGACAGGATTAAGATAAGAGGGGGATGTCTGTCTGAGCAGTTTCGAAAGAAAAAGCTTCATTTCCGGTATCTCACCTTCATTTACTTTGACTGAGATATATTGAAATAAGTTAAATTGTTTGGTTGGCATTGCTGATATTGCCAATGGCTCAACAGGAAGTTTGAGAGATTGAAAATTGAAATCCTTCACCACACCTATTATTCTTCCTTTCGCCTGCTTCTGAAAACCGAATCTTTTCCCGGGAGGATCATCACCACCTATTAACCTGGCTGCCGTTTCATTGATAATAAAGTTATTCAGCGAATCATCCCTGAAAGCTTTCGAAAACCCTCGACCGGATATCAGATCGAGATTATAGAAATCAAGAAAATTTGTATCGATGCCAACCTGGAAGACACTTGCCTGCAATTCGTCCGGCTTACCATCCCAGTATGCATATCCTGCTGATCCGATACTGTGCGGGAGAGAGTTAGACGCAGAAACATCAGCGATTTTGGGATTATTCCGCATCTCATTGATCAAAAAAAATGGATTTTTCCTGAGATCAGGGTCTTTCAGTTCAATGATCAGGATATTCTCGCTATCAAATGGCTGATCCTTATTTTTCATATATCTGAGTTGCCCCTGCATGGTAAAGGTCGCAATCAGCGCAACGATAGAAATAATGTGCTGGATCACAAGCAGTACATTCTTCAGGAAGCCTGTTTTTCTTTTTCCTGATATGTCTGTAAATTCTTCCTTAATAAGTCTTAAAGGATTGAATGAAGACATGAACAAAGACGGGAAAAGCCCTGCCAGAATTCCCAATAAAATTGTCATAGCCATGATCAGGAAAGGCATTGAATTTCTGAATATCATCCCGTACGTCAAGTGCCTGTCAGTAAAACCGGCGAAAGCAGGAAGTGTAAGGCTGACAATTGCCAGAGCTGCGATAAGACCCCCAAAAGAAAGCAATAAAGATTCGGCGATCAGCTGAAATACAGTTTGGGACCTGCCGCTCCCAAAAACTTTCATAATTCCGATTTCGCGTCCACGGCTGAATGATCTTGCTGTTGCCATATTCATGTAATTGATGCAGGCAATAAGAAAAATAATCAACCCTATTGAAGCAACCAGGAAAATATACCTCACATCGCTCTGACCGGAAGGATCGAAATTGTTCTGACCACCAAGATGGATTTTCTTAAGTGGCTGAAGAACCCACTTTGTACCCTTAAAAAATGGTTCATCAGGCAAATATCTGGCAGCAAGGTTTTGAAGATCATGGTTAATGTTTTCCGCTGCTGAGCCCTCGGATAGCTGAACATACGTCAAATAACTGAAATTTGGCCACCTCTCAACTTCCTCCCTGCGACCGCTAACCCTGAAGAGTGTCTCAAACCCGGTCAGAAAATCAAATTTAAAATGTGAATTAAGCGGTATGTCTTCCATTACACCTTTAACTGTATACACATATTTGTTATCTGCCCTGATCGATTTCCCGATCGGATCATGATTTCCGAAGTATTTTAAAGCCATCCCCCGTGTAATGAAAAGTGAAAATGGCTCTTTGAGGTCTTCCGCAGGATTTCCTGAAAACACTGGAAAGGTGAACATTTCGAGGAAATCGGCATCAGCAAACAAAAAGCCTTTTTCAGCGAAAAGAATCGATTCGTACTCAAACGTGACTGAAGTAAGCTTACACCTGCACGCCCTCTCTGCTTCGGGTATATCATTCAGTATTGCATCCTTCAATGTTGCAGGGGTGACAACAGCAAGATTCTTACCCAGATAAGCGGATCCGGCAGGATGTTCTGTGAGGACGCGGTAAACATGACGGGCGTTCTTATGATACCTGTCGTAGCTTAATTCATAGCTGATATATAGCATTATGAGAATGCAGGATGCAATTGCGACAGAAAGGCCGATAACGCTCATAACCGATTGACGACCCTGCTTCAGGACCCTTCTTAACGGAAGGGTTAATATATTTTTTGCCCACTCACTCATGCCTTATAGTCTCTGCGGGATTGACCCTTGAAAGTTTATATATGTGATACGCTGTAACAGCAATTGATATAGACATTGTAATTAAAATTGAGAGGATCAGGCAGGATGGTTTCAGCTCAGTCCTGAAAGCATAATGCTGCAGCCATTTATGCATTACGAAAAATGAAACCGGCCCGGCAATTAAGACAGCAACCAGGATCAGCTTTAGTATTTCTTCCATGAACAGGGACATCACAGAAGAGGGTGCTGCTCCGAAAATCTTCCTGATTGCCATTTCCTTTGTCCGTTTCTGAGCTGAGTAGAATGAAAGACTGTACTGCCCCAGGCATGTGAGAGCCAGTGCAATTATTGTCGAAAACATGATCA
>DATGWQ010000254.1:0-1930 GCA_035299385.1 Bacteroidales bacterium
TGTCCTTCTTTTTGAATCGCTGAGGCCCACGCCTGAGCTTTCGTTTGCAATCAGGAAATACAAATGCCAGAGCGGTGTGGTCATAACGGCTTCACATAACCCGCCTGAATACAACGGTTATAAAGCATACTGGGATGATGGTGGACAGGTGGTTGCTCCGCATGACACTGCTATCATTGATGAAGTCAGAAAGATCCATTCAGTCAATGAGGTCAGGTTTGATGCCAGGAAGGAAAAAATAAAGATCCTCGGAAAAGACACGGATGATGCTTTCCTTACAGAAGTTCTGAAGGTAAGCCTGAATCCTGAGGTCATAAAGAAATTCAGCCAGATGCCAATTGTCTATACCCCCATTCATGGCACCGGGGTAAAGCTGGTCCCTCCTGCATTGAAGCTTTATGGATTCAAAAACATAATGATGGTTCCTGAGCAGGAAGAGCCGGATGGTAATTTCCCTACTGTCAAGTCACCCAACCCCGAAGAACCCGGAGCTCTCAAAATGGCAATTGATCTTGCAGGAAGGGAAAATGCCGAGCTTGTGATGGCGACAGATCCCGATGCAGACAGGCTCGGGATTGCAGTTAAGGACAATCATGGCAAATTTATCCTGCTGAACGGGAACCAGACCGGAGCCCTTATTACCTGGTACATACTTTCACAGTATAAGGAGAAAAAGAAATATAATGGAAATGAATTCATCATCAATACGATAGTTACAACGGATTTAATAGACAGGATCGCGGAGGATTTTGGTGTCGAATGCTACAATGTGCTGACAGGTTTCAAGTTCTTTGCCGAGCTGATCAGGAAGAATGAAGGCAAAAAGAAATATATCGGCGGCGGCGAGGAAAGCTATGGGTACCTTCCGGGAGACTACTGTCGCGATAAGGATGCCGTCGGTTCCTGCTCATTGACGGCTGAAATTGCAGCCTGGGCAAAGAATAACGGCATGTCTGTTTTTGATCTGCTGCTCGACATCTATGTAAAATATGGCTTCTACAAGGAAAAGCTTGTGAATATTGTGAGGAAAGGAAGCGAGGGGGCACAGGAGATACGCCAGATGATGACGGCATACAGGAACAATCCTCCTGAAAACATCAACAACAGCAGGGTTGTCAGGATAAATGATTACCAGTCGCTGGTATCGAAGGATCTCCTGACAGGCAAACAATCAAAGATCGATCTTATCAAATCTGACGTGCTCCAATTCTTCCTCGGGGACGGGTCAAAAATATCGGTGCGGCCTTCAGGTACGGAACCTAAGATAAAATTCTACTTCAGTGTCAATACCAAGCTGCCCTCGGCAGATAAATATGATGAAGTTGATAAGGTTCTGGACGAGAGGATCGAGGATATCAAGAAAGATATGAAGCTGATTTGATCACAGTCCTCTCCCTCTGAATCTCCCTCCCCTGAAGCGGGAGGGAGACAATTGTAAATAGAATAATATTTCATCAGAAATCAAGCCCCTCCCACTTTAGGGGAGGGGTTGGGGAGAGGTCGCCGGTTAAATTTAATCACCGATTATTTTCACCAGAACTCTCTTTCTCCTTTTTCCGTCAAACTCCCCATAAAAAATCTGCTCCCAGGGACCGAAATCGAGCTTTCCGTTTGTTATGGCAACAACCACTTCCCTTCCCATGACTGTCCTCTTCAGATGGGCATCGGCATTATCTTCGAAGCTGTTATGCTTGTATTGTGAATAGGGTTTCTCCGGGGCAAGCTTTTCAAGCCATACCTCAAAATCATGGTGCAGCCCTGATTCATCATCGTTTATGAAGACGGATGCACTGATATGCATCGCGTTTACGAGGGCAAGCCCTTCCTTAATGCCTGATTCTGCAAGGCATTTATCAACCTGGGGTGTTATGTTTACAAATGCCCTTCTTGTCGGTATCTCAAACCAGAGTTCTTTACGGTATGATTTCAT
>DATGWQ010000255.1:0-6571 GCA_035299385.1 Bacteroidales bacterium
TTCAGTATATCTTTATGTTATCTTAAAATCTGCTGCCCGGGCAAGCTTTCGCCCCGTCAGTCACATTGCGGATGACTAACGAGCATAGGCACATCATGCTGATTATCAATCTACTATTAGAAAAAACCAACAAAAAACAATGTAATTGACTTTCTATCTGGCAAAAATGCCTGCTAACTTTCTTTTACGATAATTTCTTCCTTAATACCGCTTGCCGGTAAGGCGCCGTTCTTTTTCAACTTCTTTTTTCCTGTTCCGTTTGCCTTGCCGTTGTAGCCGTAGCCATACCCGTACTGGTCATTATAGACCCTGTTATCATTCAGCACGATGCATACGTTACGCACCCGTTTTTGCAGAAGGTCTTTCATGATCACGGAAAAGACCTTCTTGGGTGAATAATTCTGCCTGACAACAATAACCTTTAGCTCAGCATGTTCAATCAACAGATAAGCATCAGTTACCTGGGCCAGAGGAGTTGTGTCCAGCACAACTATATCGTATGCATCTTTCAGCAGAGAAAGCAGCTTTTCTGTTTTCTCAAGAGCAATAAGTTCTACAGGATTCGGAGGCAATACTCCGGCGTTGATATAATCCAGGTTAGGGTGAGGTGATTTAAGAATAATACTTTCGAGTTTTGTACAGTTTATCATGTAGGAGCTGAGCCCCTCATTCTGATCGTCCCTGGTGTTAAAAAGCCTGGAAGGCTTCCTCAGATCAAAATCGACCAGGATGGTCTTTCTTCCAAGCTGGGCATAGCTCATGGCCAGATTCTGAGAGATGAAGGATTTTCCTTCACGCTCAAGGCTGGAAGTGACAAGAATTATTTTTTTATGCCCCCCTCTTACATAGAAATCAAGGTTGGTACGCAAAGCACGGAATGATTCTGCTATGTTAGATTTAGGATACTCGAACATAACATTGTTTGTTTTATGCTGATTATGAAGTATTTTACCGAGGACAGGTTCATTCGTCAACGATGTCACATCTTCCTGTCCTCCGATCCTGGTGTTCAGCGAATCCTTAAGAGTGACAAGACCAAGCGGGATCACAAAACCGAAGAATAAGGCAATAATATAATTGACCCTCTTATTCGGTGATACCGGTGCAACTCCCACCATTTTGGCCGGTTCAATAACTACCTGGTCGGGAAGGTTAGAAGCCTTGGTGATCTTTGCTTCTGCACGCTTCTCAAGCATATAGTTGTATATGGCATCATTAAGCCTGTATTTGCGTTCGATATTCCCCAGTCTTCTCTGGGTAAGCGGGAGCCTGCTGATCTCGGTCTCGATTTTCGTTATCCTCTTTTCGAGCTCTTCAATTGAGATGGATGTTGTTTTGCCAACAGAAGTAATATTATCAGAAATGGTCTTCTTGACATTCTCGATCTGTATCCCCAGTTTCTGAACCAAAGGATTCTTTTCCTGGTTGTTCCTGATCAGGTTTCCTCTCTGTGCCTGGGCAGCAATCAGCTCAGCCATGAGACTGCTAAGCAAAGGGTCCTGTAAACCCAGTGATGCAGGAACGATCATATTTGAAAAGTCGTCATTTTTAGAAAGATAATCGGCTACATAGTCGTAATATCTTTTCCTGCTGACAAGCTCAGCCATCTGATTCTGAAGATTCATATACTGCTCGGAAATGCCGGTCGCCTGCTCGGTGATATTCAGCAACTGGTTGGAAGAACGAAAACGCTGAAGATTGTCTTCCGTCATACTTAGAGAGTCCGAGATTTCATCGAGCTGCTTTTCTATATAGTCGATTGTTATGCTGGCTATGTGATTTTTTCTTTCAAGATTCTGGTCTGAATAGACGCTCATTAGTTCATTGATCACATCCCTGCCTCTTTGCAAAGATTCAGACACCATGGATATCTCGATCACAGTTGCGAGCCGGTCGACTACTTTGAATTCCAGAGCCGGCCCGATCTCGTTACTCAGCTTGTTGATATTCTTAATGACGAATGAATAAGAAGCAGAGAGGTTGATCGGGACAGAATTTGATGAATCTGCCGTGATAACAAAAGCAAGATCAGGGGTCTCAATAAGTTTGCCAAGAACACCATTCCTGACAATGCTCCATTTGTCCCTGGTATGAGTGAAATGCTCATTCTCAAAATTATAGAATGAAACATTTTTGCCCTCTGCTTCGAGGTGAAATGCTTCCTTGCTAAAGAATTTGAGTTTGAAATTAACACCCAACGGCTGCGGATGGTCAGCTAAAAAGAGTACGCGGAAGGGTGACTGATGGTATACGTCCATGTACTGGAAGACCTTCTTTTCATAATACTGCACCTCCAGGTTGAGATTCCTTATGGTCTGGTCAAGAACGGGGGATGACTTGAGAACCCACAACTCATTCTGGAAATTGATATTCCTGCCGAATAAGCTGCTGTTAAGGAAATCGGTAACATTGGCTCCTCCTCCGGTCTGCTGTTCATTTTTTTCCTTGATAAGAATTGAAGCTGAAACCTTGTAAACAGGTTTGGCAAACCGATTATACGCGAAAGCGAGTAATATGGCGGAAAAGATGCAGAAGATGAACAGCTTGTAGTTCCTGCGCAACAGTTCCGATATTTTCTTCAGCTCATTTTCATCCACATTATTATTCTTTATATCCCTCATAAGCTGATTGGTTTATTTAAGGTCTGAAAATATTATAGATTAAAAGTCCTGTGGTCAGTGTTGAAAAGACAACATTGAACGGGAATTGCCGCATGTTCCAGAACTTGTTCCTCAACGGCTTTACATATACGATATCGTTTGGCCGCAGATAGAAGTAACCTGATGCAAGCAGATCAGGATTTGTCAGATCAATACTGATACGTTTGTTCTCACCTCCCTCATTTCTTATCATTATTACTTCATTCCGGTTTCCAAATTCAGTTATATCGCCTGCTAATCCCAGTCCATCCAAAACTGTCAGCTTATCCTGGGAATACGGAAAGTGACCTGGGTTCCTTACCTCACCAAGTACGGAAACATACCGGTTGACAAGCTTGATCGAAACAATGGGCTGTGAGAGAACATGAGTTAATGAATCTCTTAATATTTCCGTTACTTCTGCAATGGTTTTGTCTTTTGCCGTTATTTTTCCGACTACCGGCAACCACAGGTTTCCTTCCCTGTCAATAGAATGAGCCAGAAGAGAAGCTCCGTATGGCTGGATTGAACCTGCATTAAGAAGCTGCTGCTGGCTTGCATTCGTGAAAACATTGGCCGCTGCTTCATCGAGGCTGCTGATGTGGATGAACAGTTCATCATTCGGCTTTAGCTTGTAATCGGGAAATTCAGCTTCTTTGGCTGAAATGACAGGCTGATTTCTGTTCTGAAGGTATTCGACCTGCTTTTGAGTTACACACGAGAATGCAAGGCAGCTGATGAAAATTAATTTTAGGGCAATAATTTTTCTATTTTGTTTGACAGATGGTTTAATTTTCATGAACACTTATATTTTTCTTTTAACATCAAAAATGACCAGGACAAAAGAAAAATTCCGAAAATCTCAAATGAAAAACGAAAACTGAAATGCAGGCACAATTAATGTGCGTTTGAAATACATAAAGGATTAGGAAAACCGGGAAATTAAAATCAAATTAGAAACGGATTAAAAATATTTTAAATTCCAGCCTTCTTCGTTAAAACAACATTAAATGAACATTAAAATTAAATTAAGAGTTAAGAAGCATCAATGTTGTTTTTTGCCGCTAAGAAAAGATGTTTATTGACAGGTGCACAAAATGTTTAATACAAGAGATATTTTTTTCTGTTCTTCTCAAATTCAAGAAGACCCGGTTTCCATAACTCACGTATCTGATCCGCAGTCATTCCCTTAATGATCTGTTCCCTCAATGCGGGGCCAGCTGCAAGCACATCGAAATAGGGAATGAAAAAACTATCCTTTTGGGGATAATCCTTATAGGCATTTATAACCCATTCAAGATTAAGATTTGGCCTGGGTACGAGGCCATCTATAATCGCTTCCCTCAGGTCTGTTCCGAAACATTTCTGGCCCAGGAAAGGAGGATTTTTTGCGCCGGGGACGCTCTGCGGGGTGAAGCTGAATCCCCTATCCGGCATCTTTGGGGATCCGAAAACCTGGAAAGGGAACTGGGTTCCTCTTCCGACCGAAAGCGCTGTTCCTTCAAAAAAACAAATGGACGGATAGAGGTATATTGAAGTCTGGTTGGGCAGGTTTGGAGATGGCTTTACAGGCAATTCATAAAGTGTTTTATGATTGTAATTTCCGCAGGTTATTACTTTTAGGCTGCATTTAACACCTTTTTTAAGCCAGCCTTCCCCATTGGCCATCATGGCGTATTCGCCCGGGGTCATTCCGTGCACTACAGGGACAGGGTCCATCCCTACAAAGGAGCGATATGCAGTGTCGAGGATGTTGCCGTCGATGTAAAATCCGTTCGGATTCGGCCTGTCGAGGATTATGCATGAAACATTGTTCTCGGCACATGCTTCCAGCAGGTAGTGGAGACTCGAGATATAGGTGTAGAACCTTGTGCCGACATCCTGTATATCAAATAAAACAACATCAATACCTGAAAGATCTTCAGGTGTGGGCTTATGGTGATTCCCATACAGGCTTACTACCTGTATACCGGTTTTTTTATCTACACCGTTTTCAATTGTCTCGCCTGCATCGGCCAGGTCCCTGAAGCCATGTTCCGGAGCGTATATCTTTGTCACCCTGATCCCTTCGGAAAGGAGCTTGTCAACAAGATGGGTCTGCCCGACCATAGAGGTCTGGTTTGCAAGTATGCCCACATTCTTATTCCTGATAAGATCTTTATAGAGATCAAATCTTTCAGCGCCGGGAATGACATCCTTCTTCTGGAAGGCGAGTAATGATGCTGCAGCAATGAGGATTACGAGGGCGATGAAGACATATTTTTTCATAGGGGCATAATATATTATACGTAAAAATAGGAAAAAAGTTACACACCGTAGTAGGGACATGCCATGGGTGTCTCTACAATTATCCTGTTTACCTCCGTGCCCCTCTGTTGTTCTCTGTGCACCTCTGTGTAACCGGCTTTTATTTTATTTCTACCTTTGAACAATGAATCTCCCGTATTTCATAGCACAGCGACTGATAAAAGGCAGAACAGAGGGAACATCCTTTTCCAGGCCGATCAACCTCATAGCTGTTATCGGGATAGCACTCGGCCTGGGGGTCATGATCCTTGCAGTTGCAGTGCTGACCGGGTTCAAGAAACAGATCAGGGAAAAAGTCGTGGGATTCGGCTCGCATATCCAGATTGTAAACTTTGATTCGAACCAGTCATTTGAAACAGCGCCTGTTAGCGACACGCAGGCTTTCGTCACTGCAATCAGGAATCTTTCCGGGATAAAGCATATGCAGGTTTTTGCAACAAAAGCAGGCATCATAAAGACAGACCAGGAGATGCAGGGAGTTGTGCTGAAAGGGGTTGGAAAAGATTATGACTGGAGTTATTTTTCGGCCAATATGGTGGAAGGTTCGACTTTTTCGGTCTCCGATACAGGCCGGTCAAACAGCGTCGTGATTTCCAAAAGCATTGCCGACATGCTGAAACTGAAAACAGGCGATTCCTTTGCCATGATTTTTGTCCAGGACCCTCCAAGGATGAGAAAATTTGTTGTCAGCGGCATATATGAGACCAGCCTGGAGGAATTTGATAAAATATATGTCTTCTGTGATATAGGCCAGATCCAGAGGCTGAATGACTGGACCCCTGACCAGGTGAGCGGATTCGAGGTTTTCATCGATGACTTTGACAGAATCGATGAGATGACCTATACAATACGCGAAACGCTGGCTTCATTCATCTCGGAAGAAGGACAGATAGTCAAGGCTCAAAGCATAAAGGATAAGTATCCACAGATTTTCGACTGGCTCAATTTCCAGGATGTCAATGTTATAATAATAATACTGCTTATGCTGGTTGTTGCCGGTTTCAACATGATCTCCGGACTTCTGATCCTCATCCTCGAAAAGACAAACATGATTGGTGTGCTGAAAGCGATGGGGTCGGAAGATAAAACAATAAGAAAGGTGTTTCTATACCAGGCTGCATGGCTGATAGGAAAAGGTTTGCTCTGGGGCAATGTGTTCGGTATCGGGCTGGCATTTTTCCAGCTGAAGACAGGGGCATTCACACTTGATCCTTCCTCCTATTACATCAAAACCATCCCGATAAACCTGGAGCTGCTGCATATAATACTTCTCAATGCCGGAACGATGGCAGCGATCATAATTATGCTTCTTGTCCCATCCCAGCTCATAAGCAGGATAACTCCGGTGAAGGCAATCAGGTATGATTGATCTGTGTAGGTTCTGACCGTGTTTTGATTAATGACTGACCGGTCAGTCATTAATCAAAATAACTCGCTATATACCTGATCTAAAGCCACATGAGAGGGGTATTCACAATTACCAAAATTACTCATAAAAACTAATAAATTAGTTTGCAATTCTTCAACTAATTTTTTAATTTTGATAGAACAACATCTCCCAATCAGCTCCGTCATGATAAAAAATTACCTGAAATCCGCACTTCGCTTCATAAAGCACAATAAAG
>DATGWQ010000256.1:0-1900 GCA_035299385.1 Bacteroidales bacterium
AGTCCTATATGTTTGGTATAAGGATCCCCAAGCCCCAAGCCCCAGCTTTGGGCAGGATCAGTGACTAAGCAAAGGAACGAAGTGACTGCAGAGTCCATACCCGAAGGGCGAAGGGACGAGCCCGAAGAGGGTTAGTAACACTTAGTGGCGCGGAGAGCCAATCAGTGAGTGTGGGACGTTTCGTGAGGGACCCACTGTTGGTCGGGACAGACCAGCACACTACGAGAGAGGGGGGAACGAGTATAAGAGGCACGGGGTGCCCTTTCCTGGGAGGAGCAATGAACTTGGTTCTTGCATACATACTGACGAACGAAGTGAGGTTGAGACACGCACACGGGGCTGGCCCGTGTCCTACTCACCCAACATATACATAACCGGGAGGTTATCTACGAGAGTAAAGCGACTGAGAAGGAGCGACGACAACCTTCGAGAGAAGGGGAACAGAGTGGAGAACGAGAGTGGATGTGAGTGTAACGAACAGAGTTAACATGTCGGGAGACTGTCAGCAAACCCGGGAAGGGTTGGAGACCGAAGGGAGTGACGGAGTCTGTTTGTCTCGGAGAGAGAGTGAGTGGTCACACGGGGACCGTACGTCCCCGTCTTCCCGCAACATTGTTCGAGAGGGAGCGAGTGGAGAGAAGACACTTGGTTGTCCTTGTCTGTGTTCTTGTGAACATGGCGGCTGTGAAGCATCCCGTGAGGGTTACTGGTGTAGACACTGGTGCATCGTGAGATGGGTCGTCAAGGACCGTTTGAGTACGCAGGCTCTGGAAGAGGTTATGCGATACATTGCTGCGGGGCAGTATTCGGTCAGGTACGTAGCGAAGCACACGCGGAGTGACAGTGGGTTCTGGGAGTACCACGTGCTGGTGAACGTGAACGTTCTTGGTGTATCTTTGCGGGAGCAAGAGTTTGACTTCGACTTTGAAAGGTTTGAGTCGGACCGAGGAGGTCTTTGGCAGTGGGCCACCTTTGATCATGAGAGATGTCATGTTCGTCGTGTGACGTGTTGCCGGGAGGCGGTGAAAGGATACGTCAGCGAGTTCAATGAACTGTTTCCGCTTTGTGGCGGAGTTGAGTTGTCCGCGACCCTGGGGGAGTTCCTGGCAGAGCTACGTGCGGTTGTGTACCGTGGGGAGAGGAACGAAGTGCGTGATGGACTCAGTGTAGACCGTGATGGTAAATAGATGTGAATGCGCATAGATTGAATAACTTCAACCTGCAACCCTAGGCCGTGCTTTAGACTTGAGCCCCTCCAATCCTGTTCAGGTTCCGGTTGCCACCCGCAGGGTGTATTACCGGAGACGGAGTCGAAGGTCAATACGAATAAGTAATGTATGAGTATTTGTGTAGACGTGTAGACACTACAAAGTGAACGGATGTGAACATGGGAACGAAGTGACCAATGGAATGACGAGTGAGGACGAGTCAGACGGAGTACCACTCCCAAAGAGGTACATACACTCTTCAAGCCCCACCATACTAAATGTGTCAAAACACATACAAACTTGCCGAGAGGCACAAGTACCTTTTCGACAGAAGTACATCGTGGATAACCCGACGAGAGGAGGGAAATAAATTATTTTTTAAAACGTGAGCGAAGCGAACACAGGCCGAAGGCCAGTAGACACTTCTTCTACAACGGAACGGAGTGGAGTGCTAGTCTGGGATCCTTATACAACGACCGAAGGGAGTTGGAGACGGAGTCTCTATATGTTTGGTATAAGGATCCCCAAGCCCCAAGCCCCAGGATTGGGATGGGATTAGTCATAAACGACCGACTGGAAGGAGGGAAGGTGTCAGTATCGGAGTGGAGCCGGAGGCGGAACGAAGTGTGCATAACACTTAGTGGCCAGGGGCCAATCAGTGGGCGCGGGATGTGGTTCAAGGGACCCGCTTA
>DATGWQ010000257.1:0-2571 GCA_035299385.1 Bacteroidales bacterium
ATGGTCTAGCTGTACACGCTGGCGCGGACCGTCGGCATCTTCCTGATCAGCAGCGACGCCTGGCGGGTCATGCTAGAGGGCTTGAGTTCTGAGGCTCGTGTTCTTGAGTCAAGTTTCATGCGATGAGCCTGTGTTCGTGGATGTTTCGGTCGACGGCGGCGCTGAACCTGTCGAGGGCCCGGCGTGCCGGCGTCGGGATGGCGTGCTGGTCGAGGAGGTCTGCGAGCCGGTTGCAGAGCAGGCGGCGGTGCACCCGGGTGAGGTAGACGGCCAGGCGCATCCCATGGTCGGTGACGGTGTAGCGGTGGGTGCCCTCGATGCGGGCGATCAGCCCGTGCAGGCGCAGTCGGCGCAGGTCGTAGGTTAGCTGTCCCGCGGTCATGAGTTCGGCTGGCAGGCCGAGGAGTGTGGCCAGGTGCGCGCGCAGGTCGCGGGCGCGGAACCCGTGGGGCAGCAGGTGGAACACGACCAGGGCGGCGAGCAGCGCCTGGGTGCGGGTGGCGGTGAACGGCAGCGCGGAGGCGCGTTGTCCCTCGACCACGGTGGGGGTGCTCAGCGCGGTGAACGCGTCCGCGCCGATGGTCGGGTCGCTGGGCAGACGTTCGACGTCAAGCAGACGCCGGTTGGCATGGTTGCCGACCTGCCGCAGCGCGGGCAGGTTACACACGCGGCGGCCGATGCCGAAGTCGCCGGTGTCATTGATGGTCGTCTCGGTGCGCAGCGCCCGACCTTGTTTGTGGTACTGCTTGATCTTGGAGTGCTTGTAGTCCACGTGCAGGCTCGGCGTGACGCCTTCGGTGAGCACCCGGGTGCGCCAGCGTCCCGGGGTGGGGCGCTTGCCGCGGCGGCGGACCTGTCGGGCGAAGATGAGCCCGACCTTGTCCGGGCGGCCCAGGTCCAGGTTCTCCCGGATCACCTCCTCGAACAGCACCCGCCCGGACACCGGCCGATCCAACATCTGGGTCAGCGAGAACTCGGCCTGCAGGATCGAGATGTCGTAGCGGTAGCCGGCGGCCCGGTCGGCCGGGGTGAACGGGTGCGGCAGGCGCCGCAACCATTTGCGCAGCAGCGCGTCGATCTTGGCGGGGGTGAGCCGGTCGCAGATCGACTGCAACCGGGCCGGGTCGTCGCAGTCGGCGAAGCCGTTGTCCAGCGCGGTGAACCCGATCCCGGCCTTGGCGGCTTGGCGTTTGGCCCACTCGTTGCCGTTGATGCACAACTTCGCGTTGTACGGGAAGTAGGAACTGAACTTGAGGAAGAACGGCCCGAAGTCGGCGTCGACGCAGTACACGTAGAACTGGTTCACCACCCCAGTCGAGGACACGATCCACGGGTAGGACGCGCCGGTGACCGAGTTGCGGCGCTTCTCGGTGCGAAACACCCGGGTCTTCTCCTGCGCCCGCCCGACGAACAGCACCCCCTCCTGAGCCTGGAAGTCCGCCAGGTACTCGTGCGCAACGTCATCCTTACGCTGACCCTTGGCGAACTCGACCATCGGCACGTCGCGCTCGCGGCAGAACCGGTGGATCGAGGCGACGAACGCCTTGCTGATCGGATCCATCAACGCCGAGGAGGCGAACGGCGCACCCCGATGCCCGCGCAAGAACCACACCACCCCGTTCACGTGCTGCAACCGCGGCTGATACACGTTCAGATACAGCCGGTCGATGCACTCGACCTCCAACGTCACGTGCTCATCAAGGACATCGCTGACACTGCGCGCTACCGTCATCACAAGCTCCGGTCGACGGGTCGACCCATCCGGGTCACCTACCGCCACAGGCGGCCAATGACGGGAAGCATGCTCCCCGTGTGACCCCCGACCGGAGCCCACCCACCACACGACTCGTCGGGCTGGGGCGAAGCCCCGTTAGTTCGTATAGCGAAACCGCCATAGGCCCGGTGAGGTCGTATGTAGCGCCGACGTGCGGGGAAGGATCGACCAGGACGGTCACGGCGACGTCCGCCATGTCGTCCTTGCCGACGAAGGCCACCCGCCCGGTTCCGGCCGGGCCGCGGATCACATCATCCGCGCCGAGGAGATAGTGGGCGACTTCCAGGTAGGCACTTGCTCGAAGAAACGTGAACGCGGCCCCGGAAGCCCGGATGTGCTGTTCCGTGGCGTAGTGATCGCGAGACAGCGTGAACGTCGCGGTCGGGCTCGTGTTGAGGAACGAGGCGTAGATGATGTGCCGCACGCCGGCGGCGACGGCGGAGTCGACGACGGCCACCTGTACCGCGACGCGGTCTACACGCTCGTGGACGGGCACGAGGAACAGGGTCTCGACGTCGTCCAGGTCGGCGGTGACCTCGACGTTCCGCTCGGCAAGCCTGGACGTGACTCGGCCCCCCAAGTCCCCGGCGATGTCCGTGTGACCGATCCGCGGGATCCCTTCCGTTCTCATACCGGGCAGTGTGACACTCCCTCCACTCATGAGAAGCCGAGCCAACCACCAGGCGCCGCGCCATTGTCCGACTCACCGCGTGCCCATCGGCAGACCCGGTAGACAGGGCCTGAGGCGGCGCCCGCCTCGCGGCGGAAAGCCGCGCCTCGCCGACCATCGCTTGAAC
>DATGWQ010000258.1:0-5700 GCA_035299385.1 Bacteroidales bacterium
TTATAATACCCTACATTATATCCATGAGTCATATTTGCACCGTCAGGAAGAGTAACTCTTTTAATACGGTCCTGTACATCATATTCCAGTAATGTTGGATTCACTATATCAGGATTACTGTTGTATTTTTCAGGATTGCCTGCAGGCTCAAAAACAGGCTGGTAACTTGAAACAGGACGTCTGAAAGCATCATACATTACCTTGCCTGAAACGATGAATCCGTTTTTATCTTCCGTATTCGGATTATCGAATATTAATGCCGTCTTCTTGGTCTGTACAAGGCGACCAAAGCCATCTGAAAATGAATATGTTTCAATATCTGAATCATATATGCTGTCATAATGCATGGTGTGTGCATAAGGCACATCTGCATCGGTAAAATACTCAAATGCTATAGTATATGGTTTGCCGGAAGCCAGCTCAAAAGGCCCGGTGACGGTATCCAACCTGCCCGCTTCGTCATGCGAATATTTTATTTTCTGATTGTTCATATCGGTGTTTTCGACCGGTAAACCCCATCTGTAATCATGCAATGATGATGAAGTATAACCATAAGCATCAGTGACCCGGCTGATATATGTGTGAATGGCATTGTCATATTCGTATTTATACCACATTCTCTCGCCTTTGTGATTTGCCGGGCGGGTAATCTTTGCGAGATTCCCGAATTCGTCATATTCCAGGTCAAACCAGGCTGCACGATCACCTGTGATGTACCTGGAAATCCGTGTAATATCTCCGTTCTCGTTAACAAATGTTTCGCTTTTACGCTTCAAGCCTTCACTGGTAATCACTTCCTGCAGGGAAGGGATGCAATACACATATAATTCAGGAATGGCGTGGTATTTTACAGAAACTGTGTATAAATCATTCGCATTGCCTGAGGAATCAGTATAAACAGTGATATTACCCAGGGTGTCATATTCAAAAGTCTCGCGTGTAATGATCCGTGGCCCGGAAGAACCTTCAAAAGTGTATTTTTTTGTTTCTGAGAGTGCAATAAATGCAGGCTCACGATCACTTTCAGGAACAGGTGCACCTGTATGGATATCCCTTAATGAATAAAAATTCTCTGAGCCTTTCTGTTTGTTGCCTGAACCGTCGACAAGAGTTTCCGACAACATCTTTCCTTTTGAGTAATAATCACGGTTGCTGTAACTCTGAATTAAAGTGCGGTATATAGAATTATTTTCCCCTGCATGGCACATATTTGTACTGACTTCAGAGAAACCAAGGAATTGTCTTTCGTGCCTGTCGTAATATCCGCCTTCATATCCGAAAGTTGTGAAGGTTGTGTCAACACCATCACCTCTCAGACCATCAAACACCCTGACAGAAGCAAGTGCAAGCTTTCCGCCCGGGTGATCATAAACAGCCGGTGTCACAAGGTAATCCAGCGTGAAGCTGCCCCCAAGCGGACGCTCAACTGTTTTCAGGATATTGGTGCGGAAGATCGTTGACGGTTTTACTTTCATGTTGACCTCGCTTCCTGATGAAAGGATATCGGGCATCCCGTCTCCATCGATATCTGCCAGCTGGGTCAGAGTCCGGCTGATCCCATGATTAACTGATGCACTGGGATTAATGCAGATTTTGATCATAATTATAGGTATCCCGATGCCAACGGTAAATCCCCCGTTGGCTGCTTCTCCGATAGACTCTCCGGCCTCAAGCGGAATGGCCCCTACCAGTTGAACAGGAAGCGAGCCCGGCCAGCTGCCTGAAAACCCGGACCAGTCAACAGCAGATGCAAAACCCGCACCTGTATTGAAATAAACCTGATCACCTTTAACCAGGTCAGGAAGCCTGTCGGCATTTATGTCAAGGAAGGTTTCAGTTGCATAATTAAAAGATTTGGAGATACTTACCCCGGCTGCAATACTGCCGTTGGCGATGTTGATACCCAGTCCGCCGGACAGGTCAATGCTTTTACCGGTACAAATTGCATCAAAATTCCAGGTTTCAGCAGGCGCAAATGAGTATCCAAGGTTCAGTCTTACCTGGCCGTTGTTGTAGACCTTATCAGGTAATCCGTCTCCGTTTATATCGAGCCAGGTCTGGTCCGTATGGTCTTCACCGCTCGTAACCCCGATACTGCCGGCTGCTGCAAGTGATGATTCCTGAGCCTCCCTGGCATTGTTATTGGTCTTGAAATTATTCCTGGTATTAGCTTTTGTACCCCTGGCTGTGACGGGAGTAAGGGAATTGGCTGCTTTGGCGTTTGCAAAATTACCGCCACCGGTGACACCCGTGGCTTCTGATTTAGAATAATGATCACCTATTCCATGATTTACGGCGGGTCCCGAAAGAACACCTCTCACATCTGTATACTGGATTGAGTTCGTCGAAAGGAGGTCCGGGTACATGTCACCGTTCATGTCAATCATGTCGAGAGTAATATTGTCATTTCCCCAGGTATGACTGATTGAGGCGAAACTTAAACCCCCGCCGACACTGGTGGATGAGTTCTTTAAGATCTTTGTTACCGAACCCAATCCTGACGCAGGAAAAACGAGAGGTTCGACGAGTACATTATTCTCGCCCAGTCTTGAGCTTGAAACATATTTGCCTGACACAAATACTTCATTATCGGTGCCCCTGTAATATCCTGTTTCCGCATAAGGGATCATTATATTAAATACCTCACCGATCGGATTGAGAATGTTTCCAAGTGCAGAGGTATCTGCTGAAATATTCACACCGCTGTAATCCCTCATCTTTAAAAGAGCTTCGTCAATTGGCGAAGAGACCCTGAAGGAATCGCCTTTATAATCAAACTGACCCCATCCGCGGTACATGCTGCCGAAAATCCCGTCACGGGTATCGCCAGGACTGAAGGCAGAAGCTTTAAGCAGGTTCTCAGAATCAGGTCCTATTACTATATACGTTGTATCTGCAGATGTCAGTAAGCCGTTATCCGGAAAATAATATTCCAGGAAAAGTGTATCTCCCCTCTGTATTGTGGCAATTAAGGTATCGTGTGCGAGTAATGAACCATTGAGGTACTGGTATTCTTTCTCTCCTAGTATTTTATCTCTCTGCTTTACAGCTAAAATAACATTGACAGTACGGGCAGGATCAACATTTGATATGGAGGTCAGTCCCGGAGTGATTTTTATCTTATACAGGCCGACATCAATACTGTCGGGATCAAATGATTTAATGAAAGATTTATCGACAATCACCGGCAACTCTTGCCGGACAGGGTCATTATACATCTTCACGAATTCAGGAATTGCAGCAAACCTGAGTACAGGCTTCCCATCGGGTCCGATAACAGGAATACTGTCATTATCGATGCGGGTGTATTCTATTACAGGTGAGAACCTGATTGCGCTCCAGTCGATACTGGTTGAGGAAACTATGCTGAACTGAACAAACCCGTTCCTGATTATATCATAATATATATCAATTGGATCATTGTCCTTTGCTTCACACGTATATAACGAATGATATATAACTGATTTATGTCCAGAGCTGTCAGTATAATTTATAAAAAGCTCAAGGCTGTCAGATGTTACCTCTTTAGAAAAAGATGCTGTTATTCGTAGCTGCCCGTCTTTTGGCAACCCGACCGATTGCTGACCGCAAAGAACATAATCTTCGGAAGCCTTATATCTGCCGACAATTTTCCTGTTGCTGTCTTTGTGGTTAACAAGAGTATCAGAGTTGTTTATGGTAAGGTATTGTATCTCAGGATCCCAGTACACTTTATCGCTGGAGCCATTAAACCGGGACTGGACACGGAAATAGAGCCGGTCGCCTTTATTTACATTGACAGGGACCGGAAGCGGGCCGGGTAAGATTGAATAGTTCCCTGAATCTATCACCGCCATCCATAAGGGATTGTTCCCGTTTTGCTGGATGCTTACTTTTACTCCGTCCCTGTACTTATCACTTTTTGCCTCCTGACTTGTATCCTTTACGAGCTGAACTGGTGCATTAATGATCACCGAACCTTCAAATGGCGCCTTCCACAACCTTACAGCATCATGAAGCGGGAATTGTGCCTCGAGCTGGGCCTGTTCCTCTGCAGGATCAGGAAGAATATCCGGTGCTATTTCACTGCTTGCATATACAGGATTTGGAGTTGTGCTGCTCGATTCACTGAAAACCGGCACACCATTTTCCAAATGATTGAAATACACAGCACCATCACTGGCAAGGTCAATAAGACCATCCCCGTTGAAATCGGTGAAGTATACACTTGTTTTTGTAGTTGTGGAGCCAAAGTCCGATCCGGCAAAAGCCTGAAAAGGATTTGCCTCTATACCACCGCTGAATCCACTGGTTTTGCTGTAGCCTATCCTGCTGATGCCGTCTATTAACTTCTCAGCTCCGAAAACATTGTCGTTCGGATATGAAAGCAGGTTCGGCCTGTAGTATACTTTATTGTTCTTTTTATAAACCTTGTCAGGTAATCCGTCTCCATTCAGGTCAATAAATGATAAGAAAGCTTCATTATCAGAGCTTTGATACGAGAAATTCCCCCCTGCAGTATTATCTTTTGTAGCCAGGTTGCCATCAAGCAGCCCTACAGTTACCGAGGTACCTCCTGAAAATCCCATACTCGCTGAACCTCCGAGAGCTGAAACATTGTCGAAAAAGAAGTTGACCGGGTTGAGCAGGGGTTCCTTAAGTTTGTCATCAGGCAGGATCTTTGTCATTTCAGGTCCATAGGGGACATAGATGCCACCTGACTGCACATCATTATAGTAGCTGAATCTGTGAGAATAAAATCTCTCTCCGGCAGAGTTTATCTCTGTCACGTCCGACAGGAGCGATTTCATGAACTCTCCTGCTTTATAATGAAAAGTGTAGCTTCTTACCGGTTCTTCATTATAAGTAATATTTATCCGGCGCAGAAGCTGATTATCGCGCTTAATGAATCCGTACCGGGCATCTATCCGGAAATCTTTCCTCTCAAAATTATTTTCCTCGTCGAGCTTAAGGAATGAAATTTTGTATGCACCTTCCTCTGCTCCATGACCGGTATAACTTATTTCCCTGATATAGGTTTCCTGGCCTGATTCCGCAGGTTTGTCATATTTATAACTTACGAAATTATCATCAAGGTCACGCGTTTCGACCAAAGCCCAATAACCTATATTGCCGTTTTGATCCATCGATACAGCATTTTCAGCAATACCGCCTGAAGGTGTGCCTCCATAAAAATTCCTGACACCGTCCTTAGTTGTCACTTCCCACCAGTAATTGGAAGGATGGTCACCATGCCTGATGATTCTTGAAAAATCTGATTCTCTCCTGGAATAAAATCTTTTTTCCGGACCCCGGTCGATATAATCTCCCCTGTGGGCAACCGGGGTAAGCTGTGATCCCTGTAAGAGATATGTTTCTGACTCCCTGTCAGAAAGATAGCGGGGAACGCCCCATGTGATGTCAACTGAAATAGCCGGTACAGTTATATCCCATCCATAACCCAGCCAGCCACTTCCCATGTCACTGCTGTACATAAGCAGCAGTTGCGGCTGCAACCCGGTACGACCGGCAGGTATTTTTAAGGGGAAGGATAAAGAAGCATCCCCTTCATTATTAGCGACAGGAGGTTCAATCAGGGTGATACCTGCTGAGGGTTCAGCAACCCTGATGTCATTCACTGATGTTGGAACAAATCCACTGGTTTGGGGAGATTCAGGAATTGTAATAATCCCGTTTATCATATCCGTAAAATGATTTGTA
>DATGWQ010000259.1:0-4222 GCA_035299385.1 Bacteroidales bacterium
TTCAACGGTAAAGACACCGTCATCACTGCCCCCTGGACAGTCGAGAAAGGTGTGCTCACTTCTCTTGGAAAAGGAAGCGACAGCACAGGTTACATTGTTACGCAGAAGGAATATGAGAACTTCATCGTAAGCTTTGACTGGAAAATCCAGGATGGAGGCAACAGCGGTTTCCTGTATCACGTCGTGGAAAGGCCGGAATATAAAGTTCCTTATGTGACCGGTCCGGAATACCAGCTTCTCGACGATCTCGGATTTGCTTCACCCGTGGAACCATGGCAGAAGCTTGGCGCGGATTATGCAATGTACGTTCCCGATACAACAAAGAAGGAAGTGCGCAAGGCCGGGCAGTGGAACACGTCTAAAATTGTTTTCGACAACGGTTGGGTGGAATATTGGCTGAACGGCCAGAAGCTGCTCGAGTTTGAAGCATGGACAGATGACTGGTTTAAACGTAAGGAGAGCGGCAAATGGGATAATGCACCCGAGTACGGGCTTGCCCGAAGCGGCAGGATTGCCCTTCAGGACCATGGATACAGAATATGGTTCAGGAACATGAAAATAAAAGAGCTCCCAAGGAAACCAAAGCCGGAAGTGCTTTTTAACGGAAATGATCTGTCCGGATGGCAAAAATACGGAACAGAGCTGTGGTATGTCGACAATGGAGAGCTTGTTTGCGAAAGCGGTCCCGATAAGGAATACGGATATCTCGGGACAAGGAAATACTATAATGATTTTGAGCTTACACTCGATTTCAAACAGGAAGCCAACGGTAACAGCGGCGTGTTCATCAGGTCATATATTAAAACAGGTGTGAATATCTCCGGGTGGCAGGTTGAAGTGGCCCCCCCGGGAAAGGACACCGGCGGAATATATGAATCATACGGCCGCGGCTGGATTGCCCAGATACCCGACGAAAAGGAGAATATCCTGAAGATGGGAGACTGGAATACGATGAAAATAAGAGTCCAGGGAGATAAGGTCACAACCTGGCTGAATGGCGAAACCATGACAGAGCTGCAGGACGAGAAGATAGGGCAGGGTAAGGGGAGGATAATGCTGCAGATCCACAGCGGCGGGGGCATTAAAGTGAGGTGGAGGAATATTCAGCTGACGGAATTGTAATTCCAGATATTCAGTTCTTCCTTTGTGTTCCCTTGCGCTATGCATTCACCAAGGGCACAAAGGGAGCTCTTAAGAATCCATACTTAAACCTATGAAAACCAGATTCCTTTTTCTCATTTTCTTCTTTCTGCCGTTCGTTTTAAACGCTCAGCAAAAAGATCCCGGCGGCCTGAAGGCTGGCTTTGCAAGGATCGACATAACCCCGAACGACTCTGTAATGCTTTACGGGTACGCTTCAAGGAAAACACCGTCTGAAGGAGTGCACGATCCATTGTCAGCACGCATAACAGTTTTTGAGAATAATGGAAAGAGACTGCTCTTCATTTCAACCGACCTGGGATCTTATCCGACTGATATATTTATTGTTATCAGGGATAACCTGATGAAGAAATACAACCTGAAGGAATCAGAGATCTTCATTTCGACAATTCACACCCACAGTTCGCCAATTCTCTCTGCCGATAAGGAAAAAGGTTATCCTGCCAACCTGAAATATACCGGCTGGCTCTCGGCAAAACTTGTCGATGCAACCGGAGAAGCAATAAAGGGGATGAAACCGGTGCAGACCGGATCAGGCACAGGCTACTCGCCGGTTGGATCGAACAGGCGCGAGACACGGGCGGACGGAACTGTAACACTGGGCCGAAATCCGTATGGTGTTACCGACAAGGAAGTTCTTGTTCTGAAAATTGCCACAACTGACGGTACAAACCAAGCGGCTATGTTTGATTATGCGACACATTCAACATCGCTGGGAGCCGCAAACATGAGGATAAGCGGCGATGTGCTGGGGTTGTCTGCCCAATTCGTTGAAAAAATACTCGGGCAGAATTCAATTGCTCCCGTGTTTGCAGGGGCATCGGGAAACATCGATCCCTGGTACAGGGTATTGCCGGCATTCAATGAAGAGAATGGCTGGATCCCCGAGCCTGTGCTTCTCGGAACATTGCTGGGTGAAGAAGTGGTGCATGTTTACCGGTCAATAAAGAATTTAAAGCCAGGTGGGGAGATTACAACGTTGTCAAAAACAATTCAATGTCCTGCAAAGAAAACTGATGACGATGAAGTCAGGGAAAGTAAGAATAATACTGTACCGGTAACTATTACCGCAGCTAAAATGGGCGATGTTGCTTTCATTGGCTTCAATGTTGAAATGCTCACGGAAATAGGCATGAAGATCAAGGCAGCTTCACCATTTAAACATACATTCATAATAACGCACTGCAATGGCGCCAGCGGATACCTGCCTCCTCTCGAGCTGTACAAGGAGGGGGGATATGAGGTCACCTCGACGCATTTTGCCCCCGGGTCAGCCGAGTCGGTCATCCGCGAAGCAATAAACATGCTTCACGACCTTTAATCAGGTAACAAGAAAAACAGGAGGGATTTCATTAAAGTTACTGGCATGGCCGGACTGGGCATTGCCGGAAATAAATTTTTCAAAGATCGGCAAAGCATGGATACACCTGGTTCAAATGTCATAGGTACAACAGCGGGTCCGGGTGTGCAAACTTCCGGATTCACACCAAACCTTATCGGCCCTTACGGACCCTGGGCTGCAGGCCTCACGGAGAAAAAACTGCCATCCATGTCATTCAGGCGCAAGGAATGGACGGATATCTCTAAATGGAGGTCAGCTGCAGGGAAAAGACTTGCCGAACGTCTTGCAATCCCCGACATCGGGGAAATGCCGAAGGTGATGAAAGTAAAAGAATACGATTATGACAATCTGCATATCGAGGAGCTGAAATGGAAGCTGCCTTATGGACGACCAACGGAAGCCATACTTCTTAAGCCCCGGAATGCAAAGGGAAAATTGCCGGCCATCCTTGCATTTCACGATCACGGAGGCAACAAGTATTTCGGCACACGAAAGATCACAAAAACTTCTGACGAGCAGCATCCGCTGATGGTAAATCACCAGCATGATTATTATGAAGGCAATGCCTGGGCAAATGAAATTGCAAAACGGGGTTATGTTGTCCTGGTATCAGATGCTTTTCCGTTTGCGAGCCGCCGTGTTATGATACAGGATGTACCTGAATCACAAAGACACGGTTTGACGGATGAGAATCCCGAAGATCCGAAGAACATCGAGGCATATAATGAATGGGCAGGGCAGCACGAACACATAATGGCAAAGTCGCTTTTCAGCGCCGGCACCACCTGGCCGGGCGTCTTCCTTGCCGAAGATATGAAAGCCCTGGATATTCTCTGTGCAAGACCAGATGTGGATAATGAAAGAGTGGGATGTGCCGGACTTTCAGGCGGCGGGATGAGAACAGTTTTTGCCGGTGGTTTCGACAGCAGGATAAAATGTGCTGTCTGCGTGGGCTTCATGACTACCTGGAGAGATTTCCTGCTGAACAAATCTTTCACTCACACCTGGATGACATATGTTCCTATCCTTCCCAACGAGCTTGACTTCCCCGAAATACTGGGACTGAGGGTTCCCCTGGCAACCCTTGTGCTAAACGACACAGATGATCAGCTGTACACGATCGGGGAAATGCAGAGGGCAGAAAGTATCCTGAAACAGGTATTCGATAAAGCAGGAGCTTCAAAGAATTTCAAGTGCTCATATTACCCCGGGCCACATAAATTCGATGCTGCAATGCAAAAAGAGGCATTCGCCTGGTTCGATAAGTGGCTGAAGAAATGAAAAAGTCCGCATCCCTTCTTTTCGTGATCATTGTTCTACTGTCCTGTGGCAGAAATGACAGTGAGATCAGGATCACCGGTATAAAATGCAATAATCTTGAAAATCCTGCCGGTGTCAACCCGGAACCGCAATTCAGCTGGGTACCTGCATCCGGCTTAAGGGGAGCCAGGCAATCTGCTTACCAGATACTCATAAGCACAGATGAAGTATCGCTGAAATCAGAAGAAAAATGCTTCTGGAACTCCGGTAAGATAATTTCCCCACGATCATACGGGATCAAAGCTGCGGTCCATTTCCAGCCATCGGTCAATTATTTCTGGAAAGTAAGAGCCTGGGATCAGGATGATAATCCATCAGAATGGAGCAGCCCGGCTTTCTTTATTACCGGGCTCTTTCAAAAAAAAGACTGGGGTGGCGCAATATGGATAGGCTATGAAG
>DATGWQ010000260.1:0-2030 GCA_035299385.1 Bacteroidales bacterium
GGGCGCGACTCGGATGTTTTCCCCCCTTTTCTAAAGGGGGGCAGGGGCAACATTGTTCACTTAAGGAGTTATCGAGTGGTTCGCATCGTCACCCCGGCGAAGGCCGGGGGCCAGAATGTCTTGAAAATACTCTTCTCTGACTTCAAAGTCAGATTCTTCGTTCAAACAGGCCGAAGGCCGGCGGCCCCGCTGGATTCCGGCTTCCGAGACTGTGTCGTAATTCCTTTGGAGATTTAGCCGGATTTTGCCATTTTGTCAAAGCATATCCAAGCGTTATGTGCTATATTCGTCCCTCAACAGGAGGGGCTATGGCATATCGATGTGGAACAGACCGGCACCAAACGACGTTTCTGCCGCCTAGCCTTGATCAGTACATAGGCCAGGATCATCCCGTCAGGGCGTATGATGTTTTTGTTGATACACTGAACTTCAAGGAATTGGGAATCAAACTCGATGATCACAAGGTAGGCAATAGTGAGTATGATCCCAGATGCATGCTTAAGCTCCTTGTATATGGCTATTCCTACGGAGTTTTCAGTTCACGGAAACTGGAGCGGGAGGTCCACAATAATCTGTCGTTCATCTGGTTGATGAAGCAATTAAAGCCGGACCATAAGACGATTGCCGAATTTCGGCGAAAGAACAAAGCAGCTCTGGAAAAGACTCTGGGGCTTTGTGCCCGGATGTGCTTGAAACTTGAGTTGATGGACGCAAACATCTTTTTCGTTGACGGTAGCAAGGTGCGGGCCAATGCAGGAAGATCCAATCTGCACGATAAACAATGGTATGAGGACAAGCTAAAAGAAATAGACAAGAAGATTCCGCAGATCCTGAACCAATGCGAACAGATCGACCAGGGCGAATCCCAATGCGGCTCACAAGTGGCAATGCCCAAGGAGTTGGCCAAAGCTCAGAAGCTAAAGGAAGCCGTGAAGGAAGCCTTGGACGAGTTCACTAAGCGCGGAGAAAAGACAAAGGACGGAAACAAACGCAAGGTTAATCTGGTCGATCCGGACAGCGTGTTGGTGCAAAGCCGCCAGGGGACCCATTGCGGGTATTCAGTCCAAACTGTTGTGGATGATAAAAACGGCCTCATAGCTCACGTCGATGTAGTAAGCGAGGCTAATGATGCAAACCAGCTAGCCGATCAGATTTTTGGGGCCGACGCCGAACTTGGGTGTGAGTGCGAAATAGCCTGCGCCGACGCCGGATATTCTGACATTATTGAGATTGCAAAGCTTGAATCAGCTGAAAAGACAGTAATTGTGCCCTCTCAGGCTCAAGCCGGCGGCAAAGAGGCGGGGGCATTTGACAAGAGTAAGTTTACCTATGATTCGGAGTCGGATTGTTACCTGTGCCCGGAAGGCCATCGGCTGACCTTTAGGCGTTTCCAGGATAAAGACAAGCAGAAAAAAGACTATCGCATTGAAAATTCAAAACAATGTCGATCATGTCGGCATTTTGGCCAATGCACCCAGTCGAAGCAAGGCCGAACCATTACTCGGCATGTACTCGAAGAGCTAAGGGAAACGGTGTCCAAGCGCTTTGAGGACCCTGCAATCAGGAAGATTTACGATCGAAGAAAATGTCGGGCAGAACATCCGTTCGGATACATTAAGAAAGTATTGAGATTTGGCCAGTTTTTGTTGAGAGGTCTGGATGGTGTCCGAGCAGAAGCATCTATGCTGGGAACAGGCTTTAACTTGAAACGGATGATAAACCTGCTGGGCGGAGTACAGGGTTTTATAGCTCGGATCCAATCGGTTCAGGCGAGCATCTAGCCAGGGTGAACTAGCAGAGCGCTTTTCCTGGGGCACTGAGAAGCCCCATGGAGCCACATCGATAGACCGCAAGAAGAAAAGGGTGGGTCTCCAACAAAGTTGATGATCATACCGGTTTGGGACTGGAGAGCGGTGTGCGACTGACCATCGTATGTTTCAATTGCTAGTTATGACACAGTCTCGTTCGCCGGAATGACGATTTCCCCCCGCGCGTAATGACGATTTGCCCGCCTGTCGCCGGAGTGATGC
>DATGWQ010000261.1:0-2374 GCA_035299385.1 Bacteroidales bacterium
AATACACTTTACCATTTCAGGGTAAATGGTGCAAATTGCGCCGGCACTGTAAATGGCAGCGACCTGACTTTTACAACACCATGCACAACAGCAACGGCTACGGTGAATACCCCGACCGGTGTGGCTGCAACTTCAGCAACCCTGAGAGGTTCAGTAAATGCCAACAATGTGTCAACAACAGTTTTGTTTGAATATGGGATTGATACCAATTATGGCAGTTCCGTTGCGGCTTCTCCCGTAACTGTGACAGGATCGTCTGTCACACCTGTTACAGCGGTGATATCCGGCTTAACTCCCAATGCTACTTACCATTACAGGGTTAAAACAGCAACCTGCGGCGGAGCAAGCTACAGCAGCGACCAGGCATTCAGTACGATTTGCGCTGCGCCCACCGCCAGCACTGCTGCTGCTACTGCAATTGGGATATCCGGAGCAACATTCAACGGGAGCGTCAATCCAAATTATGGAAATGCAACAGTCACTTTTGATTACGGAACTACTACATCCTACGGTCTGTCTGCTACAGCAGCCCAGAGTCCGGTTACAGGAAACACTCCAACAGCCGTGAGCGCAACAGTCACTACCCTGGCCCAGGGTACTACTTATCATTACCGCACAAGAGTTTTAACCTGTTATGGTACACCAATACTGGGTTCAGACCAGGTTTTCCAGACTCTGTGCAACGCTCCCACAGCAACCACATCACCTGCAAATGTGACTGATCCTGTTGCAGGGAGAGCGGTTTTGTACGGAGTTGTAAATGGAGGAGGCAATTCAACAACAGTACAGTTTGAATATGGCACCTCTACAGCTTACGGTACGACGGTATATGGTTCTCCATCTTCAGTTTCAGGAAGCTCGAATACAGCTGTAAGCGCAACTATCACCGGATTGACTGAAGGAACTGTTTATTACTTCAGGGTAAAAGCAACAAGCTGCTATGGAACCGTTTATGGAGCTTCAGAACGCTTTGTTCTCGATATCAACGGCAACTTATACCATATAGTGAGTTATCTGGTCCGCTCAAAGCTGGGAGGATATATTACTTATACATGGATGAAAGAAAACCTGAGGGCGACAAGCTACAGCGATCTTACACCTGTTCCGCCAGGATGCGATACATGTACTATGTATTCAATAAGTTATAAGCCCTATGGCGGAATCAGTTCCAATGCTGATGTTTACGGCATGCTATATAATGGGGTAACAGTAAACAGCCCAAAAAACATTTGCCCGACAGGCTGGCATGTGCCTACTTACTCAGAATGGACGAGTCTGATTAATTATGCCGGAACTACGACAGCAGCTGGTAAACTAAAAGAAGTCGGTAATGTCCATTGGTACTCTCCCAATACAGGCGCTGAAGACTTTATTGGATTTTCGGCAAGAGGAGGAGGGTATGCGACATCAAGTGCATCTTATGGTTTAAATACTTATGGGTACTGGTGGGCTGACGGTACTCTTCAATACATCCGTTTAATTTATAATGATGCAACTGTTGTGTCGAATACGGTCTCAGAAGATTACTACTTTTCAATAAGGTGTAAAAAATAACTGTCCATAATATCTGACAGAAATGAAAAACAAAAAATTGGTTCTTTTCCTGTTATGCTCGATGATCTTCATCAGTTCATTTTCGCAGCAGTTCGAGGAGCAGGCCGGAATTGTGCTGCCCGGAGTAATGCAGGGCTCGACAGCCTGGGGTGACTATGACAATGACGGATATCCCGATATAATCATGTCAGGATGGGATGGTTCATCTCCTGTCGCTAAATTGTATCACAACAATGGAGATAACACTTTTTCACTTGCAGGAACAACATTTACAGGAGTCTTCCTGGGCTCAGTCGCCTGGGGTGATTATGACAACGATAACGATCTCGACATCCTGATTTCAGGCACCACAACAGGAGGGACATCAGGGGCGTTAACAAAGATCTACAGGAATAACGGCGCAGGAAGTTTTTCAGAGATTTCTGCAGGACTTCCCGGGGTTTATTATGCCGCAGTCTCCTGGTGCGATTACAACCGTGACGGAAGAATGGATATTCTGCTCACAGGAATGTCAGATGGCGCCGAAAGGATCTGCAAGCTCTTTCAGAATAACGGAGGTGGAAACTTTGCCGAGGTTACCGGGACACCGTTTACAGGTGTGCAATACGGGGCACATGCATGGGGCGATTTTGACAACGACGGTTATTCCGATCTTATACTCTCGGGCGAAAATGGCGCACAGGAAAGAGATGCAAGATTTTATCACAATAACGGGAACGGCACTTTCACGGAAATAATAAACCATCCCTTTCAGAAAGCCTATTACAGCTCCGTTGCGTGTTCAGACTACAACGGGGACGGATTGCCCGATGTCCTGATA
>DATGWQ010000262.1:0-19111 GCA_035299385.1 Bacteroidales bacterium
GAATCAACAATAACTGCACTGCAGTAATAAAAATATTCACTCACAAATGAAAAACCTGGTTAGCCTGCTCCTGATCTTAACCTCTTTTACATTGCAGGCTCAAAACATAAAGGGGAAAGTATGCTACGAAAAAGATAAAACGCCGGTTCAGTTTGCACCTGTTGCCTTAATCCAGCTTCCTGATTCAACGATGATCACCGGGGTGATAACTCTCACTGACGGAGGTTTCAATCTCGAGAATGTCAAGCCGGGAAATTATCTTGTGCGTGCCAGCTTCCTTGGCTATCATCCTGCAGGAAAGGCTGTCAGCATCGGTGAAAATCAGAAAGAAATCAGCCTCGATACAATTTTTCTTGCGGAAGCAATTGCAGCCCTGAATGAGGTCACCGTTACAGGGGAGCGGCTTAAGGGAGAGGAGTTGGTCGACAGAACAGTCTACAAAATACCTGAGGTGGTTGCAAAAGCTTCAAGCAATGGCTACGATGTACTGAAAAAGATCCCCCAGGTCAATGTTGACTTTCAGAACAACGTGACCCTTAACGGCAGCAGTAATTTCATAATCCAGGTTGACGGGCGTCAGCGTGATAAGGAATTTCTTGCAAGACTGCTCCCTTCTGATATCCAAAGCGTTGAAATAATAAGCAATCCTTCCGGCAAGTATGAAGGCAATATTGACGGGGTGATAAGCATCAAGCTCAGGAAAGAAGCAAGATACGGTATGAGCGGCAACACATCCCTGAATCTCAAGCCATTCAATAAGGTTACGGCAGTGGGAATGGGCAGCCTTGATTACTCTGCAGGCAAAATCACATTTTATGCAACGGTCCTTGCCATCCACCAGCAACTTAACATGTCGACAATGGGAGAAAACAGGTTTTCGGCAATAGATTCTCTGGCAAGCTCGATAACAAAGGGAAAGATCAATGTTACAATGCCATCGGTTAATACCGGTTTCGATTACTACATCAATGACAGGAACAATATGAGCTTCAATGTGAGTTACAAGCCTGTATTTCAAAAAGTCGACCTGCCGGGCAGCACCTTGCTGTCAAAGTCAGGCAACCCGCTGGAAGAAGTTTCCGCACTCACCAGCCAGGCTTTGCACAGCAATGAGACATCAGCTTCACTGTTCTATAAAAGAGCATTTCAAAAACCTGTCCAAGAGCTCACTTCAGAGATCAGCTATTACAATTTCAGATCGACACAGCAAAATGATTTCACGAATGAGACCCATCCGTACAATGGAGAAAATATCCTCAGCACATATTCAAGGTTTGAAGATGACCTGAACAAGCGCGATTATCTTTCGGCAAAGTTTGATTTTGTCTATCCACTCGGGCTTAAATCGAAAATTGAAACAGGTTACCAGATGTATTACCAGCAGATGGGATATGACTTCAATATCAACAATTCTGAAGGCACCAACCTCTTTGAATATTCAGAGCTCAGGAATTCCGGATATGCAGGCCTCAATTTCAGCTTCAAAAAATTCGGATTCCAGACTCTTCTCAGGGTTGAAAACAGCAGGATAATGGCAGATTCGGTTAGCGACAGGAATTACTCATGCTTCCTGCCATCAGCGAATATCCAGTACAAGTTTTCAGCATCGCAGAACCTGAAGCTGACCTATAACAGAAGGATAAACCGCCCCGGGATCTATGATATGAATCCATACGAGAAAATAAGCCAGGATTATGCAATAACAAGGGGCAATCCAAATCTTCGTCCCGATTACCGCGACCGTATTCAGCTGACACACACCTGGAATTTCGGCAGCAATTATCTTTCACCATACATATACGACGAGTTCTTTTCGGACAAGACAGGCAACCGTTTCTCAATAATCCGGTCTCCCCTCGACGGCTCAATAACGACAATTTCGAGGCCGTACAATCTGCTGAACGGCTACGAAGCGGGAGGCGGGCTTAATGCCATGCTGTGGTACGTGAATCTTAACGCAAGGGTTTTCAAGGGACATTACAACGGCTATTCGGAATCTTCATTCTCGATCCCGGCCCGTGATTATTCCTCATTCGCAATTACAGGCTACGCTTTCAAGAACCTCGACAAGAAGAAAAAGACGACTGCATTCCTGTACTTCGCCTATAATGGAATAAATGTAAATGCACAATCGAAAACATTCAACAAGCCTCTTTACGGCACCGGCTTCCAGTACCAGATCAAGGATCATACTCTCGGACTTTTCTGGCTTCTTCCATTGGCAAGCCATAATGTGAAATTCCAGCGGATTGAAACTGAAGCGCCCGGATTCTCTTCCAGGACAGTCGTCGGTATCGATTTTGCCAACTGGCTTCAGTTCTCCTACTCCTACAGGTTTAACAAAGGCAAGAGTGTAAAGAAGCTCGACCACAAGGTTGAAGTTGAGAGCGATAGCAAGGGGCAGACGATTGGGAGGTGAGGCGTGAGGACTTATAGCGTAAAGCGTACAGCGTAGAGCGTTGAGCGTAGAGCGTTGAGCGTAAAGACAGACCAGACCAGCAGACAAGAAGACTAGCGGACCAGAAGACCAGCAGACAAGAAGACTAGCAGACCAAAAACCGGCACACCAATAGACTTGAAGACAGTTGTAATCACCGGTGGAACAAGGGGGATCGGAGCATCGCTTGTAAAGGATTTTCTGAAGCTCGGATGGAATGTGGCATGGTCGGGGACACGCGAAAAAACGGTTCAGGATTCGTTATCATCAATATCGGTCAGTTATCCCGGGAACAGTTATGCTGCATTCGTCTGCGATGTCTCTGTTGAGTCTGATTTAAAGGCTTTATGGGATAATGCTGCAAAAAAATTCGGGCAGATCGACATCTGGGTGAATAATGCAGGCAGGGGCAACGAGCAGTCGCGGTTCGATAAGACAGACCCGGCCACTTTCATGGGAATAATAGATACCAATGTAAAAGGACTTATGCTTGCGACACATGTCGCCTGTAACAGGATGCTTCAGCAGGGACACGGGGCCATCTACAACATGGAAGGGCTGGGGAGCGACGGCAGGATGATAAGCGGACTGACTCCCTATGGTACCTCAAAAAGGGCTGTAAGGTATTTCTCCGAGGCATTTGCAAAAGAGGTAAATGGGAGTCCTGTCATAATAGGCACAATAAGCCCCGGAATGGTGCTGACAGACCTCACGATGAACCAGGTCAGAAAGGATCCTGGGAATAACAGGAGCCTGATAAAGATCTACAACATCCTGGCAAATGAACCTGAAACAGTCACTCCGTTCCTTGTAAAAAGAATGACCGAGAACAGGAAAAACGGTGCAAAGATAACCTGGCTTACAAAAGGCAAATTATTGTGGAGTTTCCTGAAAGCCCCGTTCTCAAAAAGAGATATAGTTAGTAAATACCTTTGAAATGCGTATAAATGGCGCGATTACAAATCCGCGCCAGCGACCCCTGACCCCTGACCCCTGCCTCCTGACCCCTGACTCCTGACACCTGACACCTGACACCTTACGCATCCTCCTCCTTCACCAGCAGCTTCATATCAAAACCCAGCTCTGACAGATATCTCTCGATTGCTGCCTGCATATCGGGAGGACCGCACAGGTAAACCGGTTTGCTGAAATCCGGTACATATTTTTGAAGTAATTCCCTGTCGATATGGCCAAAGAGGAATTTCTCATTTTTCTCCCCGGTAAGGGTGTTTATGAAATTCCTCCCGAGCATCCTCCCAAATTCGTATTTCATGATTATATCATCACTTGTTTTATTTGAGAAGAGCAAAATACTGCCTCCTGCCTCATTCCTGAAACGCAAATGCCTGAGAATGGATATGAAAGGCGTAACTCCTGCGCCGCCGGCAATGAACGTGCCATCACCCCTGAAAGCTATTGCACCAAATATGTCATGCAGTATCAGGTGATCATCCTTCTTAAGGCTCAGGAGCTCGTTGGTAACCCCCCTGCGTGAAGCATATGTCTTGATTGTAAACTGAAGGAATTCATCGTCGGGCAATGAAGTGAAGGTGAAGGGCCTTCTTTCATTTTCCCAACCTCTTTTATCTATTGAAATTTCTGTCGCCTGTCCCGGAACGAACTCCCATTTGGGCGGTTTTGTGGTGAAGATCTGAAGTACGTCGCGGGTAATGAGACCTATGGAAAAAATCCTTACACGTTCTTCCATTGTTTAATGTTTTAGGAACATCACATTAACAATGGAAAATGATTAATAGTTCGTCACCATGCATCAATTGCCCGGGAGGATCGGGTTACTCAAATTTAGATTTCGTCGTCTTTCCTCAGATAGAACCCGACCACATTCAGTCCCTTCCTGTAAAACTCGGGATCCTGCAATTTTGACTGGTCAGCCCTGATCACCTTCATCATCGTGCTGCCATCCTTCTGTTTCATCACCTGGACTCCTTTTGTTGTCCTGCTTTCGACCGGGTTGATCAGCTTTGTATTGAAAAGGATGACTTTATTGATGCTGCTCACTGCTATAAGATCAATGTCTGAATCGAATCTCTCGATGAAGATAAGCTTTGATTCATTGTTAAATGCGTTCCTCAGCTTTTTCCTTTTGAACTCTGTACGGTAACTGCTCATGGAGATTTTGGCAACCTTCCCGTTTTCAAAGGCTGCAATCAGAAATCCTGAATAATTCTTGTCACCGGTTACATAAACAGGCTTTTCTCCCTCCTCCGTTTCAATTTTTTCCAGAGCCTGGTGAGTGCTGAAAATTTCTGTTTTCTGAACTTTACAGACATTGCATAAAGAAGTGAACACAAGAATTTCACTGGAATTAAGACTGTCACCGAATTTTACAATAGATTGATTATTCTGATTTTCCATAAGTATGATTTAGAAAAGCAAAGATAATGAATTTGCGTTTTTTCAGCAGAACGTTTTTTACCACAAAGGACACAAAGGTATGCCCGAAGGACACAAAGGGAGTACTCATATCAATAATATTTTCTAATTTCCGCTTCAGAAAAGAATAACGACATGAAAATTTCATCCATCTCACGTGTAACCAGGACCATAATTCCTCTGACCCTTTCCATAACCACAACATTTGCAGCGGGACAGGCGAAGAAAATGAATGTCCTTTTCATCTCGGTAGACGACATGAACAACGATCTTGCCTGTTACGGGCATCCCCTGGTGAGCTCGCCAAACATCGACAGGCTTGCTTCGAAAGGTATTGCTTTTGCAAACGCATACTGCCAGTTCCCTTTATCGAGCCCCAGCCGCAGCTCGCTTCTTACCGGTATGCGCCCTGACCACACACGCGTGTTCAACCTGACATACCATTTCAGGCAGGATATGCCGGATGCCGTCACTCTTCCGCAGATGTTCATGAAAAATGGTTATTACGTTGCAAGAGTTGGAAAGATGTTCCATTACGGGAACCCGGGAGATATCGGCACAAACGGGCTTGATGACCGGCTTTCCTGGGGTGAAAGGTACAATCCCGCCGGAAAGGATAAGACATCACTGGAACTGGATGTTATAAACTATACCCCGAAAAGAGGGTTGGGGGCTGCCATGGCTTTTCTTTCCGATGTTACCGGCAAGGATGAGGAGCATACTGACGGGAAGGTTGCCACGGAGACCATAAAGCTTCTGAAAGAGCACAGGGATAAACCATTCTTTATTGCGGCAGGCTTCTACAAGCCTCATTGTCCGTGGATTACTCCCTCGAAATATTTCGATCTCTATGATCTTTCCGCGATGAAGCTTCCGCAGATCTCGGAAGAGACCAAATCAGCTTATCCGAAACAGGCCCTTGCCTCAACTTCTCCCTGGCCTTATTTCGGAATAACTTCACAGCAGGCCCTAGAATGCAAGCTGGCATATTATGCGGCAATTTCGTTTGTCGATGCACAGATCGGAAGGCTGATCGACGCTGTCGATGAACTGGGTTTATCCGAAAACACGATAATCGTATTCTGGAGCGATCACGGGTACCACCTGGGAGAACACGGGCTGTGGTTCAAGCAAAGCTGCTTCGAGGAATCAGCCAAATGCCCTCTTATCATTTCAGTCCCCGGGAATAAGGCAAATGGAGAAGTATGCAGAAAGATGGTCGAGCTTGTCGACATATATCCCACCCTGGCTGCACTCACCGGTCTCAGGCCTCCCGATGGTCTTGAAGGCTATAGTCTGGCACCTTTGATAAAAAAACCGGAATCAGCATGGAAGCACCCTGCATTCACGCAGGTTCAGAGAGGAGATATTCCCGGGCACAGCGTGAGAACAGAAAAGTGGCGCTACACAGAATGGGATTTTGGCAAAGCAGCCGCAGAGTTGTACGATGAAGTAAATGATCCTCATGAACTCGAAAACCTTGTTTCTGAACCAGGTTATGAGGAAATAATCAGCGAGATGAAATCGCTGCTAAGGACAATCCACCCTGTTCCGGTGAAAGGCGGTGTTGCCGATGAAAAGGCCAAAGAGAAATTCGTGAATTAAAGCTTCAAGAAGCAGTACTTAAAAAGTCTTTACCTTTACATAAAACGCACGGATGCAGATCCTTGATCCCCTGAAAACGCTTCGCGAACGGCTGTTCGCACGGCTTTACATTGCTCAGGGAATAAGCCTCATCGGTGATTCAATATCATGGGTGGGAATTGCACTTCTCGCTTATGAATTCGGCGGAAAAGAATCTTCAAAAATACTTGCTACTGCACTTACTCTCAGGGTAACCGCATTTGTGCTGTTCGGCTCATATGCAGGAATAATTGCCGATACATTCAGCCGGAAAACAATTATGATCGTCACTAATTCGTTCAGGATGATCATCGTCCTCTCATTTGCGTTTGTGACCGCCGTATGGCAATTGTATATTCTCATATTCCTGCTGAACATATTCAATGCTTTTTTCTCGCCGGCCTATAAAGCCAGTATACCCCAGCTCATATCGAAAAAGGAGAATTATGCTGATGCAATTGCCCTGTCGAATGCCACCTGGCAGGTGCTGGGAGTAGCTGGTCCGGGATTGGCCGGGGTGCTCGCAGCTGTATGGGGATCGAGGCAGATCTTTTTTGTTGACGCTTTTTCATTCCTTATTTCATCATCAATAATATTCTTTATCCCGATCTCAAAGGTTACTGATGAACTAAAAAGGTTTTCATTCAGCATTGCTTCAGCATGGAATGACATGAAAACAGGTACAAAGCTTGTGTTCGGCAATCCTCCTGTGAGATTTGCCCTTGTCGTCGAACTTGCTTCTGCCCTTGCCGGAGCGCAGGTACTGGTAAACACAATAGGCCACATAAAGGGCGATTTGATGCTCGGCGATGACGAGTACGGATTCATAATGGCAGCATTCGGTGCCGGCGCCACAATAGCTGCTTTCAGCTCGAGCACCGTCGACAAATCAAAGAACAGGACCGGTCTCATAATCTCCGGAGCCCTGATGATAGGCACAGCAGTGTCATTTTCCAATTTTGTTCCTTTCGGGGTTCTCACATTCCTCTGGGTGATAGCAGGCCTGGGGCTCAGCTATGCCGAGATGCCTTCACAGATACTGATAGCTGAAAACATCAGTAAGGATCAGCAGGGAAAGGCTTACGGCAGTCATTTCGCCTGGACGCATGTTTGGTGGGCAATGGGCTATTCATTCGCCGGGCTTACCGGAACATACTTCAAAGGTTACGAATTCCTCGCAGGAGGATTAATTTCTGTGGTGTTTACAATTATCGTGATCATACACAGATACAGGAAAAGTTCACAAGTCAGGCCCCATGATCCAGGCTTCTGAAAATAAGCGCCTGAATTTCAAAGTTTTTCTTACATTTGATTATATACTTTAGCCGGTCATGAAAATTTCCTCTCTTCTCTCTGCCTTTTTGCTTCTTTTTGCGTCGGCTTCCTGCAATGATCAGAACCATTCGTATCCGCCCAAAGTGTCGGAACGGATGATTAAAGTTGAAAACAGCCTTGCCGGCTGGGTCCGCAGCGGTCAGGATGATCTATGGAATATTGAAGACAGGATGAAGAAATACAATATAAAGGGAGTAAGCATAGCCGTAATAAATGATTATAAGATCGAGTGGGCAAAGGGGTACGGGTTCGCAGATGTTTCTGAACAAAGGCCGGTGACGGAGAAAACACTTTTCCAGGCAGCTTCAATAAGCAAATCGCTTAACAGCCTGGCAGTCCTGAAGCTGGTTCAGGAAGGAAAACTGGACCTGAACACGGATATAAATAAATACCTGGTTTCCTGGAAGTTTCCCTATGATTCAAGATCCGGAGGCAAGCCTGTGAATCTTGCAGCCCTTCTGAGCCATACTGCAGGGCTTACTGTACATGGGTTTCCGGGATATGAGCAGGGAAAGGAGCTGCCTTCCCTGATACAGGTGCTTGACGGGAAACCGCCTGCCAACACGGCAGCCATCAGGTCTTTTGAAGAGCCCGGAAAAAAATATGAGTATTCGGGAGGAGGAACGACCATCTCACAACTGCTTGTAATGGATGTAACAGGCCGGGATTATGCAGAATACATGAAGAAGAATGTCCTCGATCCTCTCGGGATGATCTCGAGCTCCTATAAGCAGCCTCCTTCGGCTGAGATGAAAGGATTGCTCGCAACAGGATACAAGCCCGATGGCAGGGAAGTAAAAGGCAAGTATCATATTTATCCTGAACAGGCAGCAGCAGGTTTGTGGACAAACCCCACTGACCTTTGCAAATATATCATTGAAACGCAGCTTGCCCTTGAAGGAAAATCATCGAAGGTAATTTCACAGGAGATGACAAAACTACGCCTCACACCCGTTGCTCTTGATGCCGGACTGGGCACATTCATAAACAGCAGGGTGACAGGATCGGTAAAATATTTTAATCATAACGGCGGGAATGAAGGTTTTAGCTGCACATCAGTCGGCAGCCTTGAGGGAGGCAAAGGAGTTGTGGTAATGACCAATTCCGACAATGGGGTTCTCCTGGAAGAAATAGTGAACAGTGTTGCTATTGTTTATAACTGGAAGGACTATTACCTGCCGGAGAACAAGACTGTGGTGAATGTACCCGAAAATATTCTGGAAAAATATATTGGCAACTATGATCTGCAGGGTACAAAGGCTGTCATAAAAAAATCAGGTAATGGCCTTAATATAAGGATCGATCCCATAGAATGGAAACTGAACTTCACTACAGATTCGGATTTCTTCATCAGGGAATACAGGGGGAATCTGAAATTCAGGACCGGGGCTGAAGGGAAGGCAGAAGGAATTATCATTAACGGAATTCTTATGAAGAAAACAGAATGATTAAACTATAAATTTCAAAACCCATGAAAGTCCTCTCAGCATCAATATTTAAGGTAGTCGCCATTTTAACCTTCTTTACAGGGGCATGCAATATTGATGAAAAGGGAGAGCCGCCGAGGCTTGAATCACTGCAGCAGGGTATAAAGGTGTCCTCTGCAATCGGGTACTGTGCCTCCATTGTTGTCGCAGCACACAAGGGACTGCCACTCCCCGCAAATGTCAGCCGGAACCAGGCACCGGGTCTCCTTAATGTCAGGATAGATGACCAGTTCCCACTACCTTTCAATAAAGGAAACGGTAATATCACAATTGCCTCCCTCTGGAACGAGAATGGCGGAATCATGTCGATTCTTTTCACCGGGGGAAATGCAGGAATCTACGGGTTCTTTGCAGTACCTGTCGCCGAAGATACTCCTGGCGGCCCCCTCAAAGCTGTTTATGCTGACCAGGACATAATCGTCGGAAACGGTTCCGATACAATACTTGATCTGAGCAGTATTACTTCATTTTTTCTTAATTCCCGTCTTGAACGCCTTGAAAATCCTGCAACTGATGACCCTTTCGTCGCCGTAAAACAAAACTTTTGGCTTTTGCGGATTAAAATGAACGGAACAGCTGATAATGTCTATGATGACGAAATAACCATCAATGGAGGGGGACAAATTGCGGAAGTTTCAGATGGTTCGGGAGGAGTCATTTATCATGCTATGATCGATACACGGCTTAATTATCAGCTGTGTTCCAGGAATCCCGTAAGCGGATATGCCTTATCGCAGAATTTCAAGGCAGGCGGTGAATCACTCATCGATCTTGGAAATTCACTGATAACTTTCCATTCGACCTGCGATGGCAAAGCCCATGTCGATTTAAGCACCGGCAAATATCTTGAATACTGCAACAGGGATATCAGGCTTGGTTTTGATTGATCCTTAATCGAAACATAACGGCCTGTCTTTCTGTTATTATGCATATTGCTAATGACAGAAAATGCTTCCTTATTTACTCCATGCCGCTAAAAAATACCTCTCAGTAACATTTTTCATCTTTGCGCTCAGCATAAGCCAGATGGGAGGACAGGTGCTAAAGGATCCTTCAACGCTCGAGCTTGTCAGGAAGGCTGTGGACCAGATGTACAGCATGAGCTTCAGCGAGGCATTGAAGACCTGCGATCAGATCAACGGCAAGTATAAGGATCATCCTGTTGTTTCACTACTCAGGGGAATGCTGATTTACTGGAAGAATTACCCGCTTATGTCCGGGTCTGTTTCAAGCCGAGCCTTCGAGGAGCAAATGCATCAGTGCATTGAAAAATGTGAAGATTATAAAGATGACAATGAAGCGGAGCTGCTGCTTGCAAACCTTTGTGCCAGGGGAGTCCTCCTTCTTTATTACGCTGCAAACAATCTGACATCAAAGGCATTTTCACTTGGAACATCATCTTACAGGTATCTCAGGCGTTCATTCGCTTATACGGGTACTTTCCCTGATTTTTATTTCTTCACGGGATTGTACAATTATTACCGTGAAGCATACCCCGATGCTCATCCTTCGTATAAACCGCTGTTCGCAATTCTTCCAAAAGGTGACCGGGCGAAAGGGATGCATGAACTCGAGACTGCATTCACGGAATCAATATTCATGAAGGCGGAAGCATCGACTTTCCTTTCATCAAATAACAAGTACTTTGAAAACGATTTTGAAAAGGCAGCATACTTCAGCAAGACAATTTATAATAAATATCCATCTAATACCGTATACCTCATTAACTGCATTGAGGACCTGCTCCTTACACGCAGGTATGATGAAGCTGAAAAGCTGATCCTCTCACCTGCATCAAGAACAAACAACAGGTACTACCAGGCACAGCTTATTGTTTTAAGGGGCGTACTGAACGAAAAAAAATACAGGAATACTGCCCAGGCCAGACAGCAGTATTCAATTGGCGCAGAGAGCCTGGCCGAGTATGGCGAATATGGAAATCAGTTTGCTGCTTATGCCTATTTCGGGCTGAGCAGGCTGAGCGCGGATAACACCCATGATCAGAAAATTTATCGCAGAAAAGCAGTTGATCTTGCTGATTTTGCCGAAGTTAATTTCGATAACTAACTTATATCCAATACATTCAATGTTTTGTATCTGCCACCGGGAATACCTTAATCCGTTCTTAATGCTATCTTCATCCAATATTAATAAGTGTCCGAAAATGGTGACCTACATTTAAAGAAACAAAATTTTAACTCTAAAACAAGGTGCCATGGACTACAAAGAAATAAAGCAGCTCTTTAACTTCCTGGAAAGCAACAGAAAAAACCTGACCTCCCTGCAGCAGGAATTCATTGATTCACTCAGGCAACATTATAGGATCACCGGAATTCTGACGTCCGTTCAGACTGAGAGCCTCAATAATCTTAAAGAAAAAATCAATTCGTACGAAAATGTGCCTGACCAGGAATTCGTTTCAGGGCTGTATGGCCAGCTGATTGAAAACTACTGTTAAAAGCATCAATCCGGGTTAAATTCTTTGAAAATACCAGATCACCAGGTATCCCGTTCCGGGTACCTGGCCATCTACAACTTTCCTTGTTTATTCTTCAACACGGAGGCACAGAGATCAACAAAGGTTTAACATGATCATCTCTGTGTCACTCCGTGTTTTAGTTAATTGTTTGTTAATGATATCGATTCCGGGAATTTCTCCGGGTATTGCTTTGTCTGATAATCAAATGCCCGACAAAGAAGAAATGAACTAAAAACGGAACGATTATGAAAAACAATGTAAAAATCGCAGGTATCCTGATCATCATCCTGATGGCCGGTTCCTTTAATGCGGTTGCACAGCGTGGAAATCGCGGATTCAGACCTGATTCTGCAACCATGAAAAACGATTCATCACGAATGCATATGCCATTCCGCCACCAGGGAGGATTCTATGGCAGGATGCCGGGGATGATGGCTCCAATGATGAGAGGCCATGCAAACATGCGGCCCGGCATGGTCCCGCGAGGGATGAATAATCGCTGGATGGGCGAAAGAATGAGGCCTGGAACGGGAATGATAAACAATGCGCCCGGGAGAAGAATAATGGAAAGCCTGCCTGGTGTCACACAGAAACAAAAGGATGAGCTTGCAAAACTCAACGATCAGCACCAGGATGAGATGAAGAAGCTTATTGAGCAGCATCAGCAGGCAATGAGGCAGCTCAGTGAAGAACACAGGAAAAAAGTGATGAACCTTCTGACAGACGATCAGAAGAAATGGCTTGAGGAACATACTCCGGATTCAAGGAACAATTAGGTTGATTCAGGTTAGTGAGGTAGTTTTGGGTTAAACTCCATCCCATACGTAAGTACCAACAGAGCCAGGCTCCAGTCTCACAGTTGCGGTTTTGCTCCGATACTGAATCCGGAAACCCGATCTGTTGAACGAGTCATTTGCCACTATCAGTACGATCTTACCACCTGGAGTTCGGAATGCTACATTCGGCAGGACATCGTTGTTCCTTGTTGCTGCAACACGCACCACCTCCCTTCTCTCCTCGTCCGTCGTGAGGCTTATTGACATGTCGCCTGTGGCAGTCGAGCCTATCCGCACCGACCCTGGTTCCACGAACTTTGAAGCATGTGCAACAACGTAATATGCAATGTTTTTCTGCACAATGTTACCGTCAATCGTCACAGCGCCCTGGCACATTGAGCAACCGCCGTCGTTTGTATGCGGATCATTCTTCGGATCGGACGCGATATTCCATAGGATCATATTGCGGCTCCAGTTGCGGGTCGTCCCGATCACAAGCCTTTTAACCTGTGCCGCTATCTCAATTGTCCTGCTGCCTGGTTGTTCTACTACCATCTGCTCGGTGAAATAAAGATCTTTGTCCGGGTATGCATTATGAACTACAGTCATGGCACTCATGTCACCGCCGTAATGGTGAAAACCTGAACCGGCAGAATATTTCGATGCCTCGGGATCATTGAGAATGGAAAGAGGAAAATCAGGCCTGTCAAGGTTATGGTCGAAGAGAACTATTTTGGTTTTAAGGCCGGCATTCTCAAATGACGGGCCAAGATACTTCTTTATGAATTCAGCCTGTTCCGCAGCGGACATCCTCATGCTGGGAGTGTTATTGGCATTAAGGGGTTCATTCTGTACAGTCACCGCATCGATCGTTATTCCTTCTTTCTGCATGTCCCTGATGTACCTGACAAAATACCTGGAATACACCTCAAAGCATTCCGGTTTAAGAGAACCCGCTTTCACCTTTCCGTTGGTTTTCATCCACACCGGCGGTGACCAGGGTGAAGCAAGAATCTTTAATCGGGGAGAAACTTTCAGGATTTCCCTCAGGATTGGAATAACATCTTTTATATCCTGCCCGAGACTGAATTTTTCAAGGTTGAAATCTGTTTCGCCCTCTTTAAGATCATCATAAGAGTACACAAAGCTGTTCAGGTCCGATGCACCGATGGTGATCCTGATATAGCTTGTCCCTATATGATCACCATCTGAGGAAAAGAGATCAGTTATGAGATCTTTTCTTGCTTCAGGCGACATCTTCATCATCAGTTCCGCGGTACCTCCCGTCAGTGCAAATCCAAAACCATCGATCTCCTGGAACCTGGCGGATTCATCGATTACAATTGGTGATTCCCATCCCCTCCCCTTTTCAGAAAAAGAGACCATTTCAGGGCTTTTGCTGAATAATGCAGACCTGTCAGCTTTTGTTACCCATGATTCTATTTCGGGCTGTGAGAAAACGTTTATGAAAGATGTGCAGCACAATGCTGCGATGAACATGAACAGGCTCTTTTTCATCTTATGTAATTTACATCTAAGGTCAGAAATTTTCACCTGAAAAAAAATAAATAGCCACGAATGCACGAATGCCGAAAATATTTTTAATAAAATAGTTGTATTACTAATCTATTAGTTATATATTGGTACTAATAAATTAGATGTGATATTCTCGCTCATTTACTCCCAAACCCATGAAAAATGTTTTTTCTTTATTGCTTCTTTTATGTATCGCCCTCCCGCTGACAGCACAGAACAAACCCGCCGTTTACAGGGTAAGCGGCCAGGTAACAGAAACCGCAAGTGACAAGGGTGTCCCCTTTGCCACCGTCATAATCAGGAACGACAGCATAAAGGTAAAAAAAGCTCTTGCCTGTGATGCTTCAGGCAAATTTTCATTTGACCTTAACAGCCCGCAGAAGTATATTCTTACAATATCGTCCGTCGGGTACAAAGAGCTTAGCATGCCTGTGACTGTTTCTGCATTGAAGACAGATCTCGGCAGGATTCCGATAGAAGAAGGTGTTATGCTTAAAGAGGTTACGGTGGCGGCGCAGAAACCGCTCGTAAAGGTAGATCCCGACAAGATCGTTTACAGCATGGAATCTGATCCTGAGGCCCAGGCGAACAATGCACTTGAAATGCTCCGGAAAGTACCGCTCATAACTGTCGATGCCGAAGAAAACATAACCATGAATGGCCAGTCGAATTTCAAAGTGCTGGTCAACGGGAAAACATCCTCGATGATGTCATCAAACTTTAAGGAAGTCCTGAAAAGCCTTCCGGCAAACAGCATCAAGGACATTGAAGTGATAACAAATCCTTCAAGCAAATACGATGCGGAAGGAGTTGCCGGGATCATAAACATAATCACAGTAAGAAAAACCATAAGCGGCTACAATGGAAGCGTGAGCACAGGAATGGATGCACGCGGCAGCATAAACCTGAGCGCATACCTGGCGGTCAAGATTAAAAAGTTAAGCTTCTCGTCAAGGTACTACGGGAGCCAGATCAAACAACCGGAAACAAGGGTTGCCAGCTCGACCGAGTATTTCAACAATACTGATTATCATTATTCGCAAACAAACGGTGAAAGCACATACAGGGGAATGTCAAACGGTTACACGGGTGAAGCCAGTTACGAGATCGATTCCCTGAACCTCATCACGCTCGCATTCTGGGGGTCCGGAGCGTCATATGAAAACAACGGTTTCTCAGGCACGCAATACATGAACATCGAAAATGTAATCTCACGCCTTTATAATAATATCAATTCAAGCCGGAATTCATCCGGGTACCTGTCGGGGAACATTGATTACCAGAAAACCTATAAAAAACCTGATAAGTCACTTACTTTTTCCTATAAGCTCGACAATACTCCAAGGACAGTAAGGAACCTTACCTCCGTGGAGGGAATAACTGCCTATCCATCCTACAGCCAGTTTTCCGAAAACAAAGCTGTAGGGCGCGAGCAGACTTTCCAGGCTGATTACTATGACCCCATAACCAAAAAGCACCAGCTCGAAGGCGGCCTTAAGTTCATACTCAGGCAAAACACCAGCAATTCCGAGATATTCCGTGATGAAGTGCAGCTCAACAACACCAATGACCTGGACTATGACCAGTACATCATGGGGCTTTATGCTGGTTACCTTATCAAATGGACAAAACTGAGCACGAAAGCCGGCCTGCGAATGGAACGTACCTGGAATGACGGGCAATCCAGAACTTCAGGCATACAGACTGATTTTACCAACAGGCTCTTCAACCTGGTCCCGTATGTCACCCTGTCTTTTATGCCCAAACAGGGCAGAACTTATAAATTATCATATACCCAGAGACTTTACAGGCCGGGAATATACTATCTCAATCCATATGTAAACAACGCAGATTCCCTTAATATCAGTTACGGCAACCCGAACCTGAAATCGGAGATTTCACATTCATTTGAGCTTGGGTATACCTATTTTACTCCAAAGCTCAACTTTTCCTTAACAGGCTCTTCTTCCTTTACGAATAATTCGATACAGAGGATCTCCAGAGTTCAGACAAACGGGGGAACAGTAAGCACTTATGAAAACATCGGAAAAAACCAGTATCATGGTCTGAACCTCTATCTCTCCTACCGTCCGTCTGCCAAGCTTAACATTTTCCTTAACGGCGGATTCAATTACAGCAAGCTTGAATCAAATACGGGTTATGCAATAGCCAATGATGGTTTCACTTACCGGGGATCACTCGGCGGACGCGTTACAACATGGAAAGACGGATCTGTAACCGTCAACCTTGGCGCTTATTCATCTTCCATAATGCTGCAGGGCAGATCCTCTTCGTTTTATTATACCGGGCTGAGCCTTTCACAGTATTTTCTTAAAAGAAAACTGATGATAAGCGTCTCTACCAGTGATCCTTTCTGGGCGGTAAGGAGGTATAGCAATGAGTCAAGCGATATTACTTTCCATTCAAATATGGAAGCTTCCTATCCTGCACGAAATGCACGATTAAGCCTTTCGTACAATTTCGGAAAACTGGCAACGCAGGTGAAAAAGGCAAGGCGCGGCATAAATAACGACGACCTGAAGAGCGGAGGTGACAGCCAGGGGACACCGCAGTAGTGAGGCGTGAGCGGTGAGGGGTGAGGCGTCAGGAGTCAGGTGTGACGCGTCAGGAGTCAGGTGTCAGGTGTCAGGCGTGAGGAGTCAGGTGTCAGGTGGCGAACATTTGAGGTTCATAAATGTTGAATCTTAGACTTCATCATTCTTAGCTATTCCTTTATCCCTTCCTGATTATTTTCTGACGAACTGATGGTGGTATGCCTATGTCTGAAAAATATGATGATCTCCGGAAAGAGAATGCATTGTTGCGGGCCGGAATACAAGATCTCAGGCAGCTTATCTCGCTCGCTAACAGCATCATCCTCAGATTCAACAGCTCCGGAAAAATAATTTATATGAATGAGTATGGTCTCAGGTTATTCGGTTACAGGGAGGAAGAAGTGACGGGGAAAGACGTGAAAATGCTAATCCCTGAAACTGATTCATCAGGCAGGACATCAGGAAGCCTTATCAAACGAATACTCACAAACCCTGAAAAATACAGCTACTCGGAGAACGAGAACATCCACAAATCAGGAAAAAAGCTATGTGTCAGGTGGACAAACAGGGCTCTGAAAGATGAAGACGGAAACATCAGGGAAATCCTTTCAATCGGTTATGATGTGACCAGGAGAAAGAAAGCTGAGGAATCCCTCAAAACGGAGCACAGCATCCTGATGGCACTTATTCAGAATATCGACATCGGCTTTTTTGTAATCAAGCCTGATGGAACAGTTATTTTGCACAACGAATCTGCCAGGGATCTGCATGAAGTGAAGTTTACAGGCAGGCAGGTCAACCTGAACGAAATTGTCGGAAATTTCCGCCTCGAGTTCCCCCAGGGAGGAGTCATCCCCAATGACAAATGGCCGTTAATGCTGGCATCAAAAGGTGAATTCGTGAGCAATATGCAGGTGCGCCTTGTAAGACTGGAAAGCAATACTTCAAGAATGGTGAGCTACAGCTCAATACCTGTTTATGACAATCATAACAGGCTGAAGCTTATAGTTTTCACGATGCAGGATTTCACGGATATATATGAACGGACAGAAGCTTTGAAGGAAAGCCAGCAGAGATATGATTCATTGTTCAATAACGCAACACAGGCAATTCAGCAATGCAGGATTGTAGTTGACGAAAAAGGAATTCCCGTCGATTATGAAATGTTCAGGATCAATAATACTTTCATAAGAATTACAGGGATAACAAAGGAACAGGTCTATGGCAGGAGAGCAACCGAGATCTTCCCGGGGATTGAAGACTGGGGATCTGACCTGATCCGTATCTTCGGCAGGATAGCTCTCGAAGGAGGTGAGATGAACGAGGAGGTCTATGTTCCTCCTGTTTCCAAATGGCTCAACATTTATGCATACAGTCACAAAAAAGGTGAATTCACAGCTTTTTTCAACGATATTTCCGACAGGAAACGATGGGAAAATGAGCTGAAAGTAGCCAAGGAAAAAGCTGAGGAGAGCGACAGGCTCAAATCTGTGTTTCTTGCAAACATGAGCCATGAGATCAGGACCCCGATGAACGGGATCCTCGGCTTTGCAGATCTTTTGAAGAAGCCCAGCCTTTCAGAAGAATCGCGTAACAAGTACATTGAAGTTATTAATGCAAGCGGTCATAGGATGCTTAGCATTATCAACGATCTCATCGATATATCGAAAATTGAAGCCGGACAGGTTGAAGTAAGAAAGGCGAGTACCAATCTTCCGGCTCTGCTCGATGACCTGGTCGCTTTTTTCAGGCCGGAGACGGAAAAATACAAACTCGAGTTCAGGCTAAAAACGGATATTCCTCCACTATTCAGCATTGAAACGGACAAGACAAAGCTTTACCAGGTATTATCAAACCTCGTAAAGAATGCGATAAAGTTTACGAAGTGCCTGGGCCTGATTGAAATAGGTTGCAGGATCAATGATGAGAAAACACTTTTTTTCTATGTGAAGGATAATGGCATAGGCATAAGGCCTGAATTGAGGCATAGGATTTTCGAGCGATTCAGGCAGGGTGATGCAGCAAGCGAGCATGAAGGCGTCGGGCTCGGACTGGCCATCTCCAAAGCCTATGTCGAGATGCTTGGAGGAAGCATCGGCGTGGAATCAGAACAGGGAAAGGGATCTGTCTTCTTTTTTACGCTGCCTTTCGAAAAACAAACTCTTCCGTTTCATCCCCTGGTCATCAGCGAAGTCCGTCCCGGGAAACTCTCAGGCAGGAAGATATTAATTGTCGAGGATGACGATATGAGCTATATGCTTATCAATGAACTCCTGAGCGAGACGGGCGCAAGGCTCTACCGCGCAACAAACGGGGTGGATGCAATAGACACCATCAGGAATATACCCGAAATCTGCCTTGTGCTTATGGACATCAAGCTGCCGATCATGGATGGCATCGATGCTACAAGGGAGATAAAGAAGATCAAGCCGGCGCTGCCTGTCATCATGCAGTCGGCCTACGCAGGTCGTGAAGAGATTGAAAACTCT
>DATGWQ010000263.1:0-2448 GCA_035299385.1 Bacteroidales bacterium
GGGCCTATGTTGTTTGACTTCATTATTTGGGAAAAGTCTCACTTACTTTCATTGAGGCTTTGATTTAAAAAGGTTATTCAAAGAATATATGAAAAATTAGTTTGCTTAATAATTTGGATGGTGCGAATCTTAGTTTCTCCACGCGCTATGCCGCCTAACGGCCAGGCAATAGAAGTAGTTTGTGGTGCTGAGTCGACCGGAAGCCGTATGCAGAAATTTCGTAAGGATCACACATTTTCTAAGGCTGTAGGGAGCGAATGCATGGCGCGGTTTTTGCCGTCATGGTACAAATTGGTTCGGAGCTGGTGTAATCGCGGTACAAACCTGAGGGTAAGCAGGATTTTAATCTGTCACGATGAACATGGTCGAAGCCACCTGGTGCAGTATCGCGGTACAAACATAAACGAAGCCGGTAGTAACTCCCGGTGCAGGATTTGCTGGGTGGCAGATGCGGGCATCCAGGTACCGCGAGCTTGCAGTTTCCTGGTTCGGAGCAGGATGCTGCAAAAACCGTGACAAACAAATTACTTTTATTGTCCTTGTTGTACGTAGCGTGTTTATTATTAAAGTGTTTATTATTAAGCTTTTTATTTAGAATTTCAAATTTTATACCTTGGGCAGGAAGAATCTTCATACATGAAAAAGGATAGGCTTTTAATAGATTGCTAGTACTTTTTTTCTGAAAACGATGCTTTCTAAGTGGTGAAAAGTCCATTTTTTGCCATTTTTCCCCAGCAGGATATAGTTATCCCATGAAAAATCTGTCATGCGACTTTCTCTAAGAATGTCGCATTAGGATCTGGTCTGAGGTCCATTCTGAAATATATATATGATACTTTGTTGTTTTCCACGAACGAATACGAGTACGTCTTCATGACCTTACAATGCGGGCAGATAAGCGGGTCTTGCCCAGTTTCAGACTGTTGCAACGATCTCCAGTTAATTGGGGTGTCTTCTGACTTGCTGAAATATTCTTTCGAAAGATGACCGCGGTTTGAGTAAATACCATAATATCTCACCAGTCTGAATCTGGGCAGGGGAACATGCTGAAGCAAAAGAGGAAAAAAGTCGCGGTAGTTAAGAACACTTTCTTTTTCGATTGGATGCCCCTCAAAATCTTTCTTCTTGTAGTCTTTGTAACGGAACCCTATAAACTCCCCTTCCATCATGGTTATCTTGTATTCGCTAAGGCATGCCCTTTTGGAGTACCGTCCAATGTATCTTATAACTGCCTCAGGAGTGTCAATTGGCTCTTCAAAATGTACAATCCATTTTTTGTCATTTACTCTCACCAGAAATTTTTTAAATTCTTCGATGTCCCTGAAGGTGTGATCGAGTTTACCAGAGGTGAAGAGAAGGGTTAGCTTTTTTTCGAAGATTTCTCTGAATTTGTCTTTTATGTAGTTGTACTTGACGAATTTTCCCTTGATCTGCTTTAGAATCCTGTCTTTGTCTATTCCTCCCCATGATACGATCATGTGAGTGTGAAAGTGTGCATGCTTGTTTTCTCCGCTTGTATGCAGAACGGATATAATGCCTGGTTTTAAGCCATATTTGTAATCCATCCAGTCTTTAAGGGCTTGGGCCGAGGTCTGCAGTAGCGTGTTAAGAAGGATAAACTTGTTTCTCTGGATAAGAAAGTTAAGCTGGTGAGGGAGAGTAAAGACAACATGTCTGTGAGGTATATTGAGCATGCCAGATTTAACTTTCTCTGCCCATCTGACTGTATCGTTCCAACTGCATGTCGGGCAAAATCGGTTTTTGCAGTTGTGATATACTTCGGTTATTTCTCCGCACACGGGACATGTATATACGTCTACACCAAGGGCAGCAGTTCTGCATGATCGTATATCATGGACAGCCTTGTACTGCTCAGGGTGAATAAAATGTTTGGGGTCCTTGCAGTACTCATCCCACCACTGATCAAAAAAGGGAGCAAGGCGAAACTTTTTTTCACCGAACCAGTTATGCTTCTCATCATTATGAACAGCACATTCACACATGCAGCGATAGTGTTTAATCTTCTCCTTTCTGCTATTCCACGAACAGAAAGAGGATTTTCCATACCGAATTTACTTCTTTCCACGAGAATAATTGGCTTTTACTTTTTTAATTTGATTATGAAACATCATATCCTCAATCTGTTCCTGTCCTGAATTGCTCAGGAAAATTTCTTCTGTTGCACCACAATTTGGGCATTCCGGCAGCGGATTAAACAAGAGATCTTCATACTGATCGAACTCGATTGCGATCATGTCTATATCGAAGATTTGGAGACAATTTTCACATGCAAAGTTGATTTTCATAAGATTTGGATGGTTAGTAGTCGTATCGAGTGCATGACTATGCGGGTTCGTCCCGCGTTACGTACAACGGCCAGGCAATAGAAGTAGTTTGTGGTGCTGAGTCGACCGGAAGCCGTATGCAGAAATTTCGTAAGGATCACAC
>DATGWQ010000264.1:0-5271 GCA_035299385.1 Bacteroidales bacterium
GGCGATCAACAGCAATACTTCATTACTCCTCCTGAAAAAGGCAAGGCTCAGCCTCTGCGGATCTGGGTTATCTCAGATTTTGGCCAGACCAGCTCGGCCCAAAACCCCAGGAGGCTCGAGACAGTTGGTACATGGCAAAAATTCAATAAAGGAGATACCCATGCAAATTTTGTGCTCTCCCTTGGCGATCAGACCGAGGATGATGCTGTTTACCAGCTTCAGCACGATTTCTTCAATACAATGGAGAATGTTGTGGTGAATACTCCCCTGTACACCACAATAGGGAATCACGATAATCATGACAGCATTTATAATTACCTGAGAACCTTTACATTGCCATCACAGGCAGAAGCAGGAGGCGCACCCTCGGGAACAGAAAAATATTATTCTTTTGATTATTCGAATGTTCACGTCGTTGTTCTTTGCTCCGAGATCTATGATGAAGCAGGCATGGCAGCCCAGGCAGAATGGCTGAAAAAAGACCTTGAACAGAACCGCAGCGAATGGCTTATTGCATGTCTTCATCAGCCTTTCCATAGCGGAGGATATCATCCGAGCGACGGCAATAAATCAAACCAGGAAAGAAAAGAGGCTTACCTGTCAATCCTATTTAAGTACGGTGTCGACCTTGTCCTCCAGGGTCATAATCACATTTACGAAAGATCCTATATGGTCCACGATCTTACAGGCAAAGCCATGGAGGTGTCTGCAGTAAATAAAATCGATACAGCATCAGGACGCGAAGATGAAACGGGACCTTATCGTAAGAAGGAGGGTTATTCAGGCAAAGGAACTGTCTTCGTCACCTGCGCTTCGGGCGGTGTGGTGAACGTGGCCAAAAACTTTGTTCACTATCCGATTTTCCCGGTTTACTACAATGAAAAGAAACTTGAAGGTTCGCTTGTAATAGATGTGAATAAAAATAAGATGGACGTGAACTTCATCTGCGATGAGCTCAATGAAAAGGGCAGCCATATATGGGATCATTTCTCGATTACTAAAAATTAAAGAGCAATGGCACTGATAATTACAAACAGATTGCAGAAAATTGTTACTGCCTGGATTCGACTGCTGATTTTCATTCCGGTATTGCTCATTGGTTTTGAAGAAAGTCTTAGTTGCCAGTCTCTGCAAAAGCCGCAAAAATGCATACTTGTATTTGGAGCGCATGCAGATGATGTCGATGAGATTGCAGGCGGTACCTTCGCAAAGTATACCTCTCAGGGTTACAAAGGTGTTTATGTGTCGGTTACCAATAATCTTGCAGGCTGCAACATCGAAAGGACGCCGTATTTCAATGGTCCGAGATTCACTGTTTCTTCTTCAAAATTAAAGTATCCTGTCGACGGACTGGAGACAAACCAGATCCGGAGCGAAGAAGCTAAAGCCGCAGCAGCTGTTTATGGCGCAACGCTTGTTTTTCTTGATTTCAGCGAACCTGAAGTTTATTTCGGAAGGAAGGTCATCATCTACGGTACACAGGATTTCCTCGATTATGGCGCTCCCGGAAGGAGGCAGATAAATCTTGCAACACGGTACAGTGAAGATGTGAACCTCGTCGTTGACCTTCTTGCAAAATATGAACCTGAGATAGTCATTATTCATCCCCTTGGGGGCGACAAGCTCGATCATGAGGGAAGCGCTTACATGATGTACCTGGCTTTTAAAAAAGCCATGGATAAAGGCATTCCTGTTGGCAAATTGTGGATGTATGTTGAAGGTTGGCTGACAGATGAACCGGCAAGACTTTCCGGAAGGGGGAAACCAGATATCCGGATCGATGTAAAGGATTATCTGCCCACCAAGTACGAAGCTCTTGATAAGCATATAAGCCAGAATGGCGGTTTCGGAAGACAATATGTTACCGATAATGAAACCCAGGCTAAGGAAGTCGTTGAGGAATTTATTACCGTGATCGACAATGTGAAGTATCCAGCTAAAGCTAAATATTGATATGAAGCATTTTTTTATTCGGATATTAAGTTTGGTTCTGGTTTTCTCCCTTGCAGGTAGTTCTGCCCGGGGACAGGCAAAACCTGAAAGATGCATACTGGTCTTCGGGGCTCATGCCGACGATGTCGAGCCAATGGCAGGAGGGACCTTCGCAAAATATATAGCTGAAGGATACCGTGGCATTTACGTCTGCGTGATCAACAATTTTGCCGGTTGCGGAATTGAATCTGTCGGTGGGGGAACTACTCCTCCGCCTGAAGCAACACGCCCGCTCTTTACAGTTTCATCCTCGACCCTGGAGTATCCTGTAGACGCACTGGAAACTATGCAAATAAGGTCAGAAGAAGCCAGGAATGCCGCCGCTGTTTTTCATGCCGAACCTGTGTTCCTCGATTTTCATGAAGGGTTCGTATGGTTCGGCAGATCAAGAGCCAACATCGGATCTTATGAATACTGGCAATATTCACCGCCCGGAAGGCAGGCGGTCAGCCTCGCTGAAGAGGAGGACGGGAATATAGATTTCCTGGTGGAACTGCTGAGAAAATATTCGCCCGAAATCGTCATAATCCATACTCTTGGAGGAGACAAGCACGATCATGGCAACAGCGCATATATTATGTACCTTGCTTTTAAAAGGGCATTCGAAAAAGGCATACCTGTAGGGAAGCTCTGGATGAAACCGAAAGGTTGGCTCGCAGATGATTCAGGAAAGCCGGGGAAAAGAGGAAAACCCGATGTAAATATTGATGTGAAGGATTATGTAGGAGTGAAGTATGAAGCTCTCAATATGCACGTGAGCCAGAAAGGGACAATAAGAAAACCAAAGCTTCCGGAGGAGAACGCAGAGCAGTTCATAACAGTAATAGACAATACAAAGTGAAAAGACCTTTATACCACATCAGCTTAATAGCTGGCGTGCTTGTTTTGGTAAGCATTCTGCTGCTGGTTTTGCGGGCCCCCTGGGGTGGACAAAAGGGAAGAACAATGTCCGGTACAGCTGACCAGGTCCACTTTTCAATCATCGACGATACTTCAGTAACTTTTGACTGGACGGGATCCGCAGATGTTATCGAAATAGGAATCAGGCCAGGGAAGCTGAATAAAGTAATAAAGGCACAGCAGCCTTCTTTTCTTCCGGTTACATCGCCATGGAAATCAGATCCGGGGCCTTACCATGAAGCCAGGCTCACAGGACTTAAAAAGAATACGGTTTACTATTACAAAATAGGAGATAACCAGGTAAAGGAATTCAAAACTCCTCCATTGCCGGGAACTGCCGGGTTCAGGATCGTTCTCACAACAGACATGCATGAAGGCTCAGCTGAAACTTTGTCGATGTTTGCACAGATTGCCGGGCTGAAACCTGATATTGTCCTGACTACGGGTGATATAACGGGCGCCGGTCCGGATGGACAGAAGAATGTATCCCAAAGATTTCATGATGCAATGGCATGGTCGCAGACTGCGGCATGGATTCCTGCATGGGGAAACCATGACTGGGAATACGATACGATAGATGATCTGAGGACCTATAAAGGAAGATTCGACATCCCTCACCCCGGAACGATCAGCGAATCACCTGCAATAAGTTGCTGCGGAGAAGACTGGGGATGGTTCGATTACGGGAATACCAGGATCATAAGCCTTCCCGAGCCCTGGGAATCATCTGTGAGAAGTGAGTGGCTCACCCAGGTTGCTCCTGTATTTGAGGAAGCACAGGAAAATCCTCAGATAAAATTCATTATTACTTTCGGCCACAGGTCAGCTTACACAAGCACCAACAGGAGAAGCCCGGGAGAGCAAAGCCTCAGGACAATGCTTGATAAATTGCATGCTGATTATCCCAAATACAAACTCGATCTTTCGGGTCACAACCACCAGTATGAACGGTATCTTCTTCCCGGTGACATGACATATGTTGTCAATGTTTCAACGGGATCTTATTACCATGAAGGCTGGCAGACTCCGGAGAAGCCCGAAAACTGTGCCTTCAGGGCAATCCATTACGGCATACTTGTGCTGGATGTCTCGGAAAATTCCATTGACGGAAGGCTTGAATGTTCTGCAGGATCGACTCAGCAGGGACCTGATTACAAACCACTGGAAGAGATGGTGTGCAAAAACAGCGGGGATATCATAGATTCATTTGTTATTGAAGCCAATTAAACAAGATAATAAAAATTCAGGAATAAAGCAATGAAAAAGTACAATCCGGTTAAATACACAATGTCAGTCATTATGCTGATTGTCTTTGGATTTTCAGCGAATGCGCAGGAGGGTGGCGTTCTGGTAAAGCAGTGGGGTGAGTTCGGGGTAAAGCCCGGACAGTTCAAATTTCCCACACTCATTGCAGCTGATAAGAATTCGGATCTGTATGTCGTCGACCAGCATAACCACAGGATCCAGAAATTTGACAGCGATGGCAACTTCATCCTGATGTGGGGGAAGCAGGGAACAGGTAAAGGAGAGTTCAACTTCCCATATGGAATAGCAATTGATTCCAAAGGTGATGTTTACGTAAGTGACATGAATAATAACAGGGTACAGAAATTCACCGGCAAAGGAGAGTTTATTGCTGAAACAGGCTCTTACGGAACAGCTGATGCGCAGATGAAATATCCCTATGGCATCGCTGTTGACGAAAATGATATAGTTTATGTTCTTGATGCATTCAATTACCGGGTTCAGAAATTCAGCGCTGATCTTAAATTCCTGTCAAAATGGGGCGACCAGGAAAGCATCGGCTTCAAACTATACATGCCCCATGAAATTGCTGTAGCCAAACATGGGAATATTATCCTGAGCGACAGGCAGAATCACAGGATTTCCGTTTTTTCAAAAGACGGCGTGCTGGTGCAGAGATTCGGCGATTTTGGTGAAGGCGACGGAATAAAGGGAGGGTTGTTCAGTGAACCTCATGGCGTTGCAGTCAATGAAAATGGCGATATCTTCGTGTGTGACAGGTATAATTTCAGGGTTCAGAAATTCAACCAGGGCATGCAGTACCAGTCACATTGGGTAACCCCCGGTCCCCTCGATAACAGCAAACATTTCCCAATGGGCGTTGCTGCCAGAGATGGAAATGTTTACGTCACCGACCAGTTTGAGCATTGCATATTTAAATATTCGGTTTCAAGATAATTCCATCAAATAACGAGCTATGAAAACACAAGTGAGAAAAAAAGTATGGTTTGCAGCATTGAGCCTGTTTTGTTTCTTCCTTTCCACCGTCACCCGGGCTGCTGACAAGACACTGATTTTCCCTATACCCCAGGAAATGCAGCTTACCACGGATGTTTTTGCAATTGATGAATCAAT
>DATGWQ010000265.1:0-31309 GCA_035299385.1 Bacteroidales bacterium
TGAAGGCTTTTGTGCGGCGTTGCCTCACCGGCACGGGCAACGTTGTTTCCACCGTAATAGGTTCCGTCAAAGTCTGCATAGCCGAGAAGATTTTCAGGGCTGTCGGTTCCACCTTTGAGGAATGCCTCACCAGTACCGGAATGGATAAGATAACGTCCTCCTGTGTATTTCAGCCTTCCCTTAGCTCTGAAATCCGGAGAAGCTTTATCAGTTGCAGCGACCTTTATTGTTCCTGTTTCACCGTTTATTGAACATTCTTCTCCGTTGCCGCTCACAGCTGCATTCCTTCCTTTCAGAAAAATGACTTTATAGTTCCAGTCACCTTCAGCAGGCGGACAAAAATGCACCCTCCATTTGTTGCCTTCCCTGGCGGAGCTTTCACCGGCATTGCCGTCTGCTGCAAAGTAGCCGGGGATTAATAATGTTTGATCCCCATTCGAAAATTCAGTGTTGAAAAAGTAGTCCGTGAAGGGATTTATGGTGTCATATTCACTGGTCTCAGGACCATTAAAAGTGAGTGTTACATTGTGCCACGTCTTTAATTCGCCTGCGATGCCGGCTTTTTCTTTTTCACTGCAGGAAACAATACCTATGACAGGGATGAATAGCAGGAGGATAGAGTTTTTTTTCATTTTAGCAAAATTGAAGTAATTATTTCCCCGCAAGAATCAGCAATGCCAGGCCCGCGAGGTATGCCAGGAACATTGTAGAGATGCGCAAATTGCACGACTCTACGGTTATTCAAAAGAGAATTTGTAGTTTTCATTCTTCTTTGGTTCTGTCCGGAAGACTGTTGCACCTGTAATTGATACTCTCGTACCTTCAGATTCTGGCCGTTTTTCGCCTTTCACAACAATTTTGACAGCATGATCGCCGGGATTGAGGTTAAGAACATGCCAGACGCTTTCCGTATGCTGCTGGTTCGCAAAGAAATAATAGGTATCAATGCTGCGGTGAAGATTACCGTCAACAAAAACATCAGCCTTCCCCCCGTCTCTGAACCAGTTGCCCGTGATTGATACCCCGGTGCCGTTAAATTTCAGCTCAAGCTCATCACCGGCTTTTTCGGCATACATTGCCATTTTATATGACTTGCCATCCCGGTTAGCTTCCCTTGCTTTCCATCCCTTGCTGAATTTCCAGGCGCCTTCATCGAAGACAGATATTTTTTTGTCAAAAACCACATTGGGGAATGCCACCACGAATTCAGGTGCAACCGGATCCTGAGCTTTCACCCTGATCATTTTGTCTTTGACCTCGCCACCATCTCTTTTTATCAATTCAAGAGCATATTTATACGTGCTTTCTACAGCAGTGTTAAAAGAATAATCGGTATTGATGAAAAGTGCATCACCGGTAGCCTTAACACCATCCTGCATTTCAGCCGGCAGCCCGCTCATGCCTTCTATTACTCCCAAAACGGCCATGGCATTTGAAGGATTGCAGTCAGAATCCTGCCCGCATCTCGTCGATATTTCCAGGGTCTTCATCGGGTCACCCTCTCCATAAAGCAGTCCCATGACTATGTACGCACCATTCAGCTTGGCATCGATGTTAAAAGGTGAGCCTGCACCACAGATATCCACATCGCCCCATTTTCCTTCGAGCTCTTTCCATGCACTCTGCCAGTCTGTTGGATACTGATCATGCAGTTTTATCACATCCCTGATTGTTTTTGCATAATCGCTTTCAGCCGGGATCGAAAGAAGGGCTTTATCAATAATTTTTGGGATGTCTGACTGAAAGAATGCCTCGGCATACAGGGCTGCGACAAATATTCCCCCGTAAACACCGTCTCCATAATTCATTATGCGGCCGATCTTATCGGCAATGCCCATCGCAGTGTTCGGCATTCCGGGCGACATAAACCCGATATAATCCGCCTCGATCTGAAAATCGATGTCATCAGCATGGATATTGTATTCCGGCATTCCTGAATTTGGAGCAAAAATGCTGTCGTACCAGTTTTTTCTTGCCTGCATGTTGGCGTGCCATAAGGGGTAACCTGCACGAGCAAACATCTCCTGGTATTTTTTCGAAGGAGCTTCAGGACCATACTTGTCCATCGACATCAGGAATGTCAGCTGAACGTAGATGTCATCCTGACGGAGACTGCCTTTTATGTCTGAAGGCTTCCAATTGATTGAGTCGGGAAATATTTCTCCTTTTGCATGGAATTCAGTCGGTGCACCGTATGTGACACCAATCATTTTGCCTGCCCAGCCGCCGGCGATCTTGTCTTTGAGGATGTCCGGTTTGATGTTCCGGAATTCTTTTGAATTTGTATTGCACCCCGAAAGGATAATAAAAATGACAGGAACGAAGAGGAGCTTTTTCATGGTCGGATATATAAAAATTTCATTAAATGGATGCAGAGACAGGTATGAGACCTGTCTCTACACCCATGGAATATGATTATTTCATTGGTATGTGCATCATCCGGTCCTCGATGAATTTTGCCATTTCATTCACGGGCATTTTCAGGACAACATATGACTGGCGTTCTGCAGGGTCATCCTTCCAGCTGTTGCTGCCGTTATCATTCACTGTTATCCTGCCGTAAACCCTGTCAAAGAATCTTTCAGTTCCGTACACACCGATCAGCACTGCAGTTTCATCCCAGCTCATCCTTCCGTTCCTGTCCTCCTCAGACAGGGGAATGCTTATCCTGAAAACGTCTTTGACAGGGCTGTCGCTGACCGTTGATTCGATCAGCCTCAATCCTGTAAAGATTTTTGAACCTATCTCATATCCCGTGAAGATGATATCCCCCGGCCATTGTTCATATACTTTTTTCGAAGCGAGCGAATCGATATAAATATTGAATTCTTTTCCTGCCGGGAACCTTCCTGCCATAGAAACAAGGCGTTTCACCTTTTTTGAGACAAGCTCTTCTCCGGTCAGGGCTGAATATTTGTCTGCCCTGGAATCAAGCAGGTTTGCAAGATTGGTCAGGAAACCGACAGTGACAATGGTTACACTCTGATCGGGCTGGCTGTTGAGGATCTTTCTGTAAACTGCAACTGCATCTTCGGCTTCATCTGTTGAATTGATCCTGTGCGGATATTTCGCAACGATCGAATCTGCCCAGTGCTGCGATGATCCCATATCCGGACCTGCAGATTTAGGTGCGCCCAGCGGGATATCAGGTCTGCCGAAGTATGTATTGATCACATCGATTGAAGGAACAACAAGAGGATGCTTATTGGATGAAACAGTCGCAAGAATCTCCGCTTTCCCGCTATCGGCCATTGCATGAAGAAAAGCAAGAGCACCCACATCGTCATAATCGGGGCCAAGGTCAGTATCGAAGATGATCTTTACGGGAGCGGCAGCCTTTTCCCCTTTGTTTTCACACCCAAATAAGGAACCTGTTACCGTCAGAATAATCAACAGTATTGTTTTCATGTAATTGAATAACATTGATGTAAGACAGGTCTGAGACCTGTCTCTACACATATTTTAATTATTTTATTTCATTCCGATACGGTGCCGAAACCTGCGCTCCCATCCTCGTCACCGAGATCGAAGCAGCCTGGTTTGCAAAATTAACCGCAGTGAGCATGTCCTTGCCTTCAGCAAGGGCAACAGCCAGAGCACCGTTGAATATATCACCCGCGGCAGTGGTATCGACAGCTTTCACGGGTATGCCCGGGATCATCATCGAAATCGAGCCTGAATGGATGTAAGCTCCTGATCCGCCTAATGTTATGACGACATGCTCCACTCCCTTTTCTTTGAGGTATTCTGCGGCTGCCCTGGCTGACCCTGCGTCGAAGACCTCAATACCTGTCAGAAGCCCAGCTTCAGTTTCATTTGGAGTTACCAGGAAAAGGCATCTGTAAAGGTTGTCTGAAAGCCAGCACGCGGGCGCCGGGTTGAGAATAACCCTGTTGCCGTTATGGCAGGCTTTATCTGCAATATATTTTACGGTCTCGATCGGAATCTCCAGCTGCATCAGGAATATGTCTGTTTTTGCAGTTGCAAACACAGAATTATTTATATCGCCGGGCATCAAAGTTCCGTTGGCACCCGATGCTACAACAATACTGTTTTCGCCATTCTCATCGACATTGATCAGGGCGACTCCCGAAGGATTTTTGGGATCCTTTATGATAAACCTTGTATCTATCTTTGCTGCGTTGAAGCCATTCAGGGCCTCAGTGCCGAAAACATCCTCTCCGATTTTTGTAACAAATGTTACATTTCCGCCCAGCCTTGCTGCAGCAACTGCCTGGTTGGCGCCTTTCCCTCCGGGATTCATCAGGAACGTTCCGCCCAGGATGGTCTCACCCGGAAGCGGAAGCTTTCTTGTTTTAATCACCATGTCCGTGTTGCTGCTCCCTATTACAATTATCCTTGGCATAAATAAAAAACTGAAAAGTGAATCTAAGATATAACATCTGTATTATTCCTGAGTTTCATGAAGAGGGAAAATTTTGAAATGATTCAGCCTTACAGGCTTGAGAAATGAAATAATACTTACCTTTTCGACCTTAAAATTTGTCTTGTTATGAAATCTGCAGTTCTGAGTTTATTTCTGCTATTCATTGTGCATCAGATATCTGGAAGCATTGTTCCGGCAGGCCTTATGTGTGAAAACCTGAAGAACCCTCCTGTGATAGACATTAAAAATCCGCGTCTTTCATGGATAAATGAGGACCCGCAATTTACAAGAGGTCAGGTACAGACCGCATACCAGGTTATGGTTGCGTCCAATCTTGAAGACCTGCTCTCAGGAAAGCCTGATCTGTGGAACTCCGGAAAAATAAGGTCATCACAGTCATTCGATATCGTTTACCGGGGTAAAACACTGAGTTCACGACAGGATTGCTGGTGGATTGTGAGGGTATGGGACAGCAAAGGCAAAGTTTCCGGCTGGAGTGATCCTGCTTTTTGGTCAATGGGCCTTCTTGATGGAAATGAATGGAAAGCCGAATGGATCGGCGCTCCCTGGCAGGGTGAATCTCCCATCCCGGACAATGAGAGGCCTCTTACTTCATCCCGGGCAAAACCTGGTCAGAAGGTAAGTGATATATACAATCTGCCTGCTCCTCCTCCTGCACCGATGCTCAGAAAAACCTTCAGGGTCGAAAAAGATATAGTTTCAGCTAAAGCTTATGTGACCGGGCTCGGTTACTTTGAACTATACCTGAATGGGAAAAAAGTGAGCGACGATGTGCTAGTCCCCAACCAGACGAACTATGCGAAGCGCCCTGATCTTATGAATAACTACATTGCTGTCGAGGATAACTTCAAAGAATACAGGGTAATGTACCTTGCCTATGATCTGAAAGGACTTATAAGGAAAGGGGAAAACGCAATCGGAGCCATACTGGGCAACGGATTCTACAATGCGCCAATCAACTGGACCGAATCTTACGGAACACCGCGCTTCATTGGTCAGATTTACTTGAAATACAAAGACGGCACTGAAGATGTCATTGTCAGCGATCAGAGCTGGAAAGCCTCTAAGAGCGCCATACTCATGGATCTTATTTATGACGGTGAACATTATGATGCAAGAAAAGAGCAGCCGGGTTGGTGCGAACCCGGATTTGATGACAGCAAATGGGAAAAAGTTGCCCTGAGGAGGGCTCCGGAAGGTAAGCTCTGTGCACAGGTGTCGAATTCCGATAAAGTAATGGAGGTGATCAACCCGGTTAAGATCGAAAAGAAAAGCGACGGAAAATACGCTGTCGATTTCGGCCAGGAGATCTCAGGATGGGTGCATCTAAAAGGAATTAATGGTGAAAACGGAAGAAGGATAGATATAAAATATGTGCACCAGACCCCTGTCGGAGACAACTCTTACACCCTCAGCGGCAAAGGAAATGAGTCCTATGCTGCGAGGTTCACCTGGTTTGTTTTCAGGAATATTGAAATATCAGGCTGGCCGGGTGAGCTTAAACCTGAAAATATTACTGCAGAAGCTGTTTATAATTATATTGAAACCACAGGAAGGTTCGAATCATCGAACCAGTTGTTCAATAACATAAATCAGATCTGGTGGAGAAGCCAGACGGATAACCTTCACGGCGGAATTGCCAGCGACTGCCCTAACCGTGAACGCTCGCCCTATACCGGCGACGGTCAGGTCGCATGCGTAACGGTTATGCACAATTTCGATGCAAGGGCATTTTATACCAAATGGATCCGTGACATTCTCGGGGCCCAGAATGTCAATACAGGTTATGTCCCTAACGGGGCGCCATGGCAACCTGGCTGCGGAGGAGGTGTCGCATGGGGTGCTGCAATCAACATCATGCCCTGGGAATACTACCTTCATTATGGAGATACAGGCATGCTTCGCGACAATTTTGAGGGAATGAAAGGATACATTAAATATATGCTTACCTGGACTGACAAGGATGGCATAATGTTCTCGCAGGCTCCTGATGCTAAAAAGCCCAATGAATGGATGAACCTTGGTGACTGGGTTGCACCATTCAAGCTTCCGGCTGTTGACATGGTTCATACATTTTACCTGTGGAGATGTGCCGACCTGACGGCAAAAACAGCTAAAGTGCTTGGCAATACTTCTGATTATAAGGAATATACAAATCTGGCCGAAAAGACCCGCGAGGCTTTCATGGAACGTTTTTACGACAGCAAAAAAGGCTCGTATGGTCCTTACGGGGGCAATATTTTTGCATTGAAGATGGGAGTTCCAGCTGACAGAAAAGTTAAAGTCATTGCCGCCCTAAAGGCTGACATGGCAGCCAACAAGGGCAACCTGGATACCGGAATTTTCGGGACTCAATTCTTCTTTGAAGTTCTTGCCGAAAATGGGATGAACAGTCTTGCATATGACGCGATGAACAAGAGAACCATGCCTTCATATGGCTGGTGGATAGAGCAGGGAGCAACGACCTCATGGGAAGAATGGGACAGGCCCGGTTCAGGCAACCATCCGATGTTCGGTGGCGGAATGGTCTGGCTTTACAGGAAGCTGGCAGGAATGGATACCGACCCTGAGAATCCTGGTTACCGTCATATTATTTTCCGTCCGCAACCTGCCGGCGACATGACAAGCTGTTCCTATTCAAACCTTACGCGTTACGGGAATGCTTCCATAGACTGGAAGAAGAATAACGGTAAGTTCATCATGAATGTTACAGTCCCGGTTGGAAGTACAGCCACAGTATATGTGCCTTCTGCTTCACGTGAAAGCGTGACTGAAGGCGGGAAGAAAATAGGGGGGAAAAGCCAGGTTGTTTTCAAAACATCTGAGAACGGCTACTCGGTTTATACTGTGCCTTCGGGCAAATATTCCTTCAGCTCACCGATGTGAAAAATCGTTGCGTCGTTGCGTCTTTGCGTGAAACTTTCTATTTTCATGGAAAAATGATAATATGAGCAAAGTCGTTACCTTTGGCGAAATAATGCTTCGCCTTGCAACACCTGATCACCAGAGATTTACACAGGTAAATTCTTTTTGTGTTTCCTTTGGCGGTGGTGAAGCGAATGTTGCAGTTTCCCTGGCTAACTTCGGCATCCCTGTCGAATATGTCACCCGCCTTCCGAAAAATGATCTTGGAGAATCTGTTTTGATGGATCTGAGAAAGCACAATGTGGGTGTAAAACATATAGCGCGTGGCGGAGACAGGCTGGGAATATATTTTCTTGAAACAGGTTCGGTGTCAAGACCCAGCAAGGTGATCTATGACAGGGCTGATTCAGCAATAGCTGAGATCAGGCCAGGAATGATCAACTGGGACGATGTCTTTTATGGAGCAGCCTGGTTTCACTGGACCGGAATTACACCGGCAATCTCCTCCGGTGCGGCCGCTGTCTGCCTTGAAGCTATAAATGCCGCAAAAGAAAAAGGATTGACCGTCTCGACAGATCTGAATTTCCGCAAAAACCTCTGGAAATGGGGCAAAACAGCAGGTGAGGTTATGCCGGAGCTCGTAAGCAAATGCGATGTAATACTCGGCAACGAGGAGGATGCTGAAAAGGTCTTCGGGATAAAAGCTGAGGGTTCCGATATATCAGGCGGTCATGTAAGTGCGGCAAGCTACAGGTCTGTATGCGAAAAGCTTATGCAGAAATTCCCTGCAGCCAAAAAGGTGATAATAACTCTTCGAGGGTCAATAAGCGCTGACCATAATACCTGGTCCGGAGTGCTTTTCGATGGCGGAAAGCTCCTCGAAGCGCCTGTATACCAGATAACTCATATTGTCGACAGGGTAGGAGGAGGGGATTCCTTTATGGGCGGGCTGATCTATGGCCTCCTGAGTTATAATGGGGATGACCAGAAAGCTTTGAATTTTGCCGTTGCAGCATCATGCCTCAAGCATACCATACCGGGTGATTTCAACCTTGTTTCAGTTGCTGAAGTCGAGCAACTTATGAAAGGAGATGCATCAGGACGAGTGGTAAGATGAAGAATAAAATGGATTTAACTCCATAATCTGTCGTGCGACATCTTCTGATCCCATTCCGGTGTGGGTTCAAACCATTTGCCATCCTTAGAAAGATGTTTTCTGCATTCTTCCTCATTGAGTTCCACGCCGAGCCCCGGTGAATCAAGCGGCACATTGGCGAAACCGTTTGTAACCATCGGTTGTTTGCCTGTCATCCTTACCAGATTTTGCCAATATGGCGTATCGACACTATGATGCTCCAGGGCCAGAAAGTTCTGGGTAGCGGCGGCACAGTGCACGTTTGCCATAAAGCATACCGGGGAACCTGCCATGTGCATTGCCATGGCAACCTGGTTTTCTTCTGCATAATCACCGATTTTTTTCGTCTCCATCAGTCCGCCGGATGTTCCTAGATCGGGCTGAATTATGTCGACTGCCCTTGCGTCTATGAGTGGTCTGAACCCATTCAGCCCGAATATGTCTTCACCGGTAAGGATAGGAGTCTCAAGGGCATCCGATAGCTTTTTCGTATTTATCACATCGAACCAGGGGACCATATCTTCGAGCCAAGCGAGCCTGTATTTTTCCATGGCTTTCCCGAACCTGATAGCATTGTTCACGTCGAAATGGCCGAAATGATCAGCACAGAGTGGCATTTCATAACCGACTGCCTCCCTCACTTTTGATACGTATTCCTCCAGTCCTGCCATCCCTTTGTCAGTTATCTGCACCTGTGTAAAAGGGTGCAGGGTATTACCATAACCCATATAATTCCTCAGGTCATATTGTCCGGCAGCTCCGTCCCAGAAGCCTGCATTCACAAGCGCTCCGGGAATTTTATTGACCACATGTATCCCCAGGTCCATCTTAAGCCAGGTAAAGCCCTGCCCATCGACGCGCTTTTTCATTGTTTCAGCAAACTTTACAGGATCACCTGCACCGGGGGTATCTGCATACAGCCTTATCTTGTCGCGGTACCTGCCTCCCAGGAACTGCCATGCCGGAACACCATAAGCCTTCCCGCACAGGTCCCACATCGCCATCTCAACCGCGCAAACGCCTCCTCCCTGCCTGCCATGAAAGCCGAACTGCCTGATTATCTTCCAGATCATCTCGACATTGCACGGATTCAGTCCGAGCAGCCTGCTCTTGAGAAAAAGCGCGTACCTGCCGTCAGCGCCGTCCCTAACTTCACCCAGGCCGTAAATACCCTGGTTGGTGTCGATTCTGATTATCCATTTATTATAGATATTGGCTATGCGCATGTCGGTTATCTTAAGCTCGGAAGGCGATGAGGCTCTCTTTACCTCCTGGGTTGTCATCGCAATACTGTCTTCGGCAGAAAGTTTCATCATGCCTCCAAGTGCAACGCTTCCCAGGGCAGCCTTCTTAAGGAAATCTCGCCTGCCGTTCTTTGAGGATGGTTCTGAAGCAGATTCTTCCTGCTTCCTGGTATTTTCGATGAGTTGTTTAAGATTCGGTTTCATAATAATTACAATTATAATCCAATATTCCCTTTGTGTTCCTTTGTCCCTGTGTCCTATGTGGTTAATTTTTTACCACGAAGGACACAAAGGTGCTTCACCAAGGGCACACACTATTACCAGTTTCTGTCCTTAAAATATTTATCCAGCTCTTCCTGGCTCATCGGGAGCTTGCCAGGGTAGTTCTTCAGCCAGTTCATGAAATCCTTCTTTATCTCGTCTGACCATTGGCTGTCGATCTGACCTGCCAGGTATTTCTTCTCACGCAGTCTCTGATGCCCGAATTCATCACGCAAAGCTGTCATCTCGGAGGTGATAACCAACTCTTCGACGAGGTATGCAGGAATGAAGATGACACCATATTTTTTGGCCAGGACAACGTCGCCGGGGAGGACTGTCGCTCTTCCCACCCTTATCGGTGCATTTATTGAAGTCAGCATCATCTGCTGAATGTATGAAGGGTCCGCACCTTTTATCCATCCGTTGAATCCCTGGATTTCATTCAGGCCTTCGACGTCCCTCACCGCTCCGTAAAAGATCACTCCGCGTTGCGATTTGGCAAAAATTGAATTGCCAAGGTTGTCGCCGATCAATGTGCCATCGGCAATCTTGCCATAGGCATCGGCAACGTAAACGTCTCCGTTGGCAAGTATGTCGATCGGCCAGGAATTTGTTCCTCCCTGCATCGACCTTTTCTCAGACCTTCCCTGCTCTTTTATCTGCTTTTCATAATCGGGGCGGAGCGGCATGTATTGCGCGGTTACTACTCTGCCTGTCATGGCTTCTTCAGGATGTATTATTTGCCAGTCGCCCTCATATTGATTCAAAAATCCTTTATTTCTGAGTACACCCCACGCTTCCTCGATTGAAATTTTTTTAAGCCTCTCAAGTATTGAATCCGGTACTTTCGGCCTACCGTCAGCAAACCGCTCACCTTTCCACTCTGGTGTGAGAGCTTTTATAAATTCAGGAGACTGGCCAACATTCTGGGCAGCAGAGAATAGATACCCGGACATAAGAATTATAAAAAGCAGTGTTTTCTTTTTCATTTTGAAGTATTTAGGTTAGTACGATCCTGCATGGCAGGGGATCACTAAATTAATCATTTTCAATATCATTTCTGAAGGAAGTCCTTCCTCACCGGGCTGAAGCAGTCTACAAGAATTATTTTATTGCACAGTTTCTGGATGCTGTGCGGAACTCCTGAAGGAATTGTAATAACATCACCTTTCTTCAGGTGAAATTTCTCTTCTCCCATGAAGAAAAAAACCTCGCCTTCGGCAACATAGGTTATCTGTTCATGCGGATGGGAATGTTTAGGATCGGGGTTCTCCGTGGGGCCATCGGTGAAGTCACAGACGGCAACCATGATATTCTCAAGAAATGCGAGCTTGCGGTTAAAACCCCGGGATACCTCCTCGTATATTGTCTGGTTTTTCATAGGTTTTGATTTGTCGTGTTAATATAGAAAAACCTGCTGAATTCGTTATGCGAATTTTTATTTTTCAGGACATTTACTAGTTTTAACATTGATTAACCAGAAAACAGATACTATCATGAAGAAAACTCTTCTTTCAGTTTTTGCCATTTGCCTGGTTGTCCTTTTCTCCTGTTCCGGCGAAAAGACAACAGATAAGGTCGTTGATGGAGCCCTTACATTCTCCGCCGCACAGTACAAGCTTATGACGGCAGTGATGAAAGACATGCAGAACCGGCTCCCCAGAACCACGAAAAATGATTCTCTTATCACATCTGATTCAAGGTGGTGGACCAGCGGGTTCTATCCCGGATCGCTGTGGTACCTCTATGAATACACAAATGATCCTGCAGTGAAGGATGCAGCCATAATGATGACTGACAGGGTGGAACGTGAAAAGTATACCACAAATAACCATGATGTGGGTTTCATGATCGGTTGCAGCTTCGGAAACAGGCTGAGACTTACAAACGATGAGAAATGCAAAGAAGTCATGATCACTGCTGCAAAATCTCTCAGCACCCGTTTCCGGCCGAATATCGGACTTATCCAGTCGTGGGGAAGCAGGAAAGGCTGGCAATGCCCGGTTATAATCGACAATATGATGAATCTTGAGCTTCTGATGGAAGTATTTCACATGACAGGCGATTCATCATTCTATAAAATAGCCACAAGTCATGCAGACACTACGATGAAGTATCATTACAGGCCGGATTACAGCTCATTCCATGTTGTGTCTTTCGATACGGCTTCGGCAAAAGTTGAGGCAAAACAGACTGCACAGGGATACTCGGACGAGTCAGCCTGGTCGCGCGGACAGTCGTGGGGCCTGTATGGTTATACAATGATGTACAGGGAAACAAAACAAGACCGTTATCTTCAGCATGCACAGCATATTGCAGATTTCCTTATCAGCCATCCGAACCTTCCTGAGGACAAGATCCCGTACTGGGATTACAATGCTCCTGACATCCCCAACGCAAAAAGGGATGCATCAGCAGGCGCCATAATGGCTTCCGCATTGGTTGAACTCAGCGGTTATGTGAGCCCTGAAAAAGGCAAACAATATCTGGATGTCGCTGAAAAACAACTAAGAAGCCTTTCTTCTCCGGCCTATATGGCAGATAAAGGGAAGAATGGCAATTTTATCCTTATGCACAGCGTGGGGTCAATACCCGGCAAAAGTGAAGTCGATGTGCCTCTCACATATGCTGATTATTATTTTATCGAGGCGCTGATGAGATTGAGGGGAGTGCCAAAGGATAAAGGATAGCATCTGGTTTTTAACCCTACCCAACCCTCCCCTTAATGTTAAGGGGCAGGGCAGGGTCAGGGTTAAGAATCACTCAAAGATCGTAACTTATCTTTCTCTTCTTTCCGTCATAATTCACCTCGAGCTCGACATGAGATGAACCCATCGCAGGTTTGCCAATAAGCTTTGCACTTACTGCAGGCTGCTTCTTTTCATAAGGAGCAACGACTGTTACAAATCTGACTCCTTCCGCATTTGTTTTTGGTATGCTGAAGCAGAAGGCAGGCCTGGGCTCTTTCTTTGTATAAACAAAAGATACCTGGCCCTCTTCCTCCTTGATTTTCATATTTTTCTGAGCGGCAGTTTGTATCAGGATATTCCATCCCTCAGGAAAATCGCTCCGTACTGAAAACATCCTGCTGTCGGTAACGGTTTTTCCGGGTGCAAGCTGAAAGTGAATGTCTGCATCTCCTGTTGCATTACCCGTTGCTTCATCGACAATGACGAAATATTTTTTATCGACAAAAAGAACTGCTCTTCTGTGGGTCAGGCCCGGGTAGCTTGCATTTTCGACTACAAGGATGTCGAGGTCATTACCAGGTTTCCACAGAAGCAGCTTTGGGGCATATGCTGAATTCTTACCGTCGAGTGTAAGAGTCTGGTGCACTTTGGTTTGCCGGAACCAGGCACGGCCTTCAGCATCACCGCTGTAAATAAAGCTCCCTCCGTCCGGAGTCAGATGACGTCCGCCTGCATAGATCTCAAACGTGCCGTTATCCGGCTGACAGTGCCATCCTCCATCCGGGCCACATTTCAGAACGAGGCAGATTGCATTTTTATCCCAGCCGCTCCTCATCGAATATAACCCGCTTGTCTCAAGAGCAAATGCAGTCTGACCGGGTTTTTTGCCTTCTTTTCCTTCTGTTGCGACATACAGGAAGTCCTCCCTGTTATATTTTCTGCCCCAGCTGTACAGGCTTCTCCAGAGATGACCCGGGTTACCCGACCATGCATCGCTGAATGCAGGATTGGTGCCGTCGGGGAATCCGAGCTTCAGAGGGATTTCGCACATTTTTTGGATCGTTTCCTGGTATGATCCGGGAAAGAGGTCTTTTCTTCCGTTCATCACTGCCATATTGTATGCACTGGAAAAATCGCCGATACAACCCATATGATAACCCATTGCGAGCTCTTTCTGATGCCCGTCGGAATAAACCTGGTTGGTGATCTCTGCATTGAATCTTCTTGCAGCTTCCCTCACCCATTTGTCAGATTCTTTGAATTCCGGAAATGTCAGCGCAATAAATGCAAGCCCGTCAGCTTCCATAAGCGCCCAGTTGCTTCCTTTTGAATACTTTGTCATAAGAAAGGCGGCATGTTCATGAAAGCAGTTGAGAAAGGGAACCAGCACGTCAACTGTAAATGAAGGAGAATCGAGAAATCTCTGGAAAAGGTTTGTCCAGCCATTCCCGCGGATCCCGGCTTCTATCGACCTCCATGAATCTTCGTGGGCTTTGTCTCTCGGATTTTTTATTGTCCAGTCGACTAGCTGGTAGGCCCATTCACGTGCATATTTTTCATCACCGGTCTGTTTGTAGACAGTCGCCATTGTTTGCCAGAAGCCCATACGGTTAAGCTGGACCACCCATTCCCTGTCGGGCACCGGCCTGGTCAGCCAGTTTATATCTTCACCACAGAAATAGGGGGGATAAGCGCTCTGACCTATGAATATATGATTAAGGGCGTCTTCAGCAATTTTCAACTCTCTTTCACCGGGCCCATTTTCAGGTTTTCCTTTCCTGTCAACAGGATGCTTTACGAAATCGCGGGATCTGTAATATCTTAGGAGTTCATCAGCTGCTGCCCTCGGATCATTAATGGAAGCTTTAACTTTTGCCAGTCCCGGCTGGTCAAGATTGAGAGAAGAAAGAAGCGTCACGATTGCGGATTCGTTAACAGGAGGGATCTGTCTCTGTTTCTGCATACCTCCTTTAAACGGGCTTGCCCCCCCGTTCACACACAGAAACAGGAGGGCAAGCATGCCATAAAAAAATTTTCTCATGATATTTTGGTGAAAGTGACCGTATTAGTCCCTTTGGCGCCGTTGTTTATGAATTCGAGCTTTATGCGGGTGGCGCCATTTGGCCAGTAACGTTTCAGTGACCTGTCATTTATCTCCCTGAATTCGATCACAGGCTTTACTGTCTTCGCATTATAAGCCATATTGATTGCGAACCCGTCCCCTTCAAGCTTCAGCTGTCCCGGCTTCACTTCACTTACTTTACAGCTTGTGATAAAATTTGCGCTTGTTACAGCTCCTGGTTTCACCTCAGAAAGCTCGTACCTGTCATTTACAATAAAATTCCTGCCACGGTTAAGGGTATAGCTGCGCGTCCAGCTTTTTACCCTGGCATCAGCAGGGTAAGAGCCTGCAATGTCAGTTGAGAAAGTAGCTGATTTCGGGGTTGCCGTAAAGGTTGAATTCTTAGCCTTGAAGGATGCACCGTCTTTCTGCTCGACGCCGTTTATGACAGGGACATTATGAAAACCGGATTGCATTGTCCATATCTCGTACCGTCTCGAGCTGAATGTCTTGGCGACATATTCCTCGCGGCCGAGGTCAATCAGGCATGGCTTGCCGTCAAAGTACATCAGGCAACTGCCTATATCATTATGGTTGTGGCTTTCTGCATTGAAGCCACCCTTTGCACCGAAGAAGAAACCGTTAACGGTGCCTGCATTGTCGCGCGCTCCTGCAACTTCAGTATCAGGAAACCAGAAATCTGACACGAGAGCCTCAGCGCCCTCAGCACTACGAAGCTCTTTCTGTAAGCCGAGATTTTTGATCTGGTCGCCAATTTTTCCACCGAGCGCCCCATCGCCGCGGTTCGACCTCTGTGCAAGGAAAGCCCCGAATTTCCACATTACGGGATCGTTGATCGCCTTGCCATACCTGTATACTATTGATCCGTTTCCACCGGTTGTGGCATCGGCATCGGCAAAGTTTATGAAGTAAGGAGCATGAATATTCACCTTATAAAAATATTTGCCGATGTTCTGTACAAGGGGATCATCGAATACATTGAACTTGCCGGCCGTTACTTTTCCGAGGAGCTCAAGGTTCTCATAAAGAAGGGCTCCCGCAGCTCCCCAATAAGATGGACCCTCATCACAACCTCCGTCATCGGAATAACCATTCAGGAATTTATCCAGGGAGTTGATCACTTTCTCAACTTCGGCAACTTTTTTTGACGGGTCTGTTTCCATGAGAAGGTAGCTGACAAGCATGTTCGAGTTGATCCACGGGTTCCAGTTGTTCGGCCTGCCGCCTTTGAAGCCCATGTAACCCCAGTCATTTCTCTGGAAATAAGGTGTGAGCGCTTTTTCGAAAATGGCCTGCTTCAGCCTTTTTGAGATGAGTGGATGAACCTTGTCAAATTCCTTGTTGAAGAGGTAATAAGTCCATGAGAGATTGCTCGTCACTTCACCTACTCCCAGGTCAACATAAGGTTCATTGATGTCGGGCAGGCCGGTTCCGGCTTTCTGTGCCCCGAGATGGGCCGACCAGCCCCACCATGTCTGCTCACTGTAATACCAGACGCCATTGATAATCTGGTCCAGGAACCGTCCCTTTCCTTCGACAAGCTCGCCCATTACAAGCGTTATCAGTGCGTTGCTGCAAGCAGAATATACCTGTTGGCGGCGATCACCCGATCTTATGAATTCAAGGTAATCTGTAGCCTTTACAACAGGCCAGTCATACGTGAGATATCCTTCAGCCTTTTTGATATAATCCTCGCGTGTCGCGGCAGGCAGAGCCTCCCAAAAACTCCTGTCTTTATATCCCGGCAGGTTGTTCCACGAATCGTCTGGGACCATGGCCTTTGCAAGATCTATTGCTTTTGCCTCATTGGCAAGGATATTGCGTTCCCTTGGTTTCAGCTCTGCTTTCATTGTGCCGGTGAAGACAACGGCAGCAATGAATACAGCGACAAGCGATTTCATGATATGATCTATGCTTTTCATTTTATGCAGGTTTAGGTTCTGGATTCAATTTTATTCGGGTGAAGTAAGCCTTACCCTGATTGTTCCTCTGCCATTGGCATAAGCGTATGCAGGAACCCTGATTTCAACTTTTTTCAATCCGGCAATCTTCTTGTCGAGCTTATAATCAGGCATATCCATTCGTATTATTGAAACTCCGGAATTCTGAGGATCAGAGATTTGCAGGTTCAGCTGTTTTCCATCCTGCTTAAGAATGGCTCCGCCTGCTGTCGGGATAACTTCGGCAGTTGTCATAATGGCCCAGGTAATCGATTTTGTAGAATCGAGAAGCTCAAAGCTGTCTTCAATGGTAATTGAGTGGTTTGTATCTTTCGTGAATTTTCTGGTTTCACTCTTAAGATGGCCTTTGAAGATGTCAGTCATATCTACAACGGCTTCAGGTACCTGACCGCCTTTGAAGCTGGTGATCCTGGCATAGCCTCCGACATTGAATCTTGCATCATCGACTGTAATTGTGCTGTGTCCGTGGTTTCCTTTTGTCAGAAGGCTCCAGCGGGCTGAATTCTGTGTCTGGTTCCAGAGATCGAAACCAGCCTGTTCGAGCTCATTATAATCCTGGACTCCGGGATCGACAACCCACCTCACTCCGTTCAGCTCAAAAACAAAGCTGCCGGCATCCATGTTTCCATGGCTCAGGTTTCCCCTGCCTCCTTTTCCCCCGAAATAATAACCGGAAGGATCATCTTTTCCGCCCCTGAATATTGCCAGGGGGTTTGATCCGTCACCAAACCATTCATTGGGAAGTGTGGTACCTGCTTTTTCATTGAATTGCGACAGCCATATGAGTCCAAGGCCTGCAAGCCGTGACTGTCTCGGTGTCCCTTCAACAGTGTGGAGGAATTTGTCTTTTTCAAGATACAGGGGATTGCCGGTTTTCTGTGCGAACCATGCCAGGACTATGTCACCATCGCTTTCAGACCTGTCTCCGCAGTCTGCATAATTAAAAAACCATCCTGATGGAGCCGTTGCCAGCAGCCTGAAATTTGCACTTTCAAGAAATGCGGGATATGCTGCAATTCCGAAATCTGTGCCAAATGCAGTTTCGAGTATTGATGATGTGACGCATGAAAAGCTGGTGCCATAGTTCCAGTAGGTAGCACCCTCAGGGTATACACCGCTCGGAGCATACTGCCTGAGAGCTGAGGGCATGCCTTCAAGTGAACGGCTGATAGTTTTTGCTGCCAGCTCAGGATCCTGGTCGCCGATAACGATTGCAGCAGCGATCATGCCACCATTGCAGACCTGGTTCCAGTTATTGCCGCCATTCACCCAGCCAAAATTACCTTTCTCAAAGCTTGGTTTTATACCTTTTTCAATAAGAGATTTTTTTGCAAGCGTAACAGTGTTTTTTGGAAGAAATTCACCTGTCCAGTCAACTGCAATGGCAACTGCAAGCGACATTTCTGCAACATCGAGGAAATGCGAGGGATGCCAGTCCTGGAAATTACAGATTGCAGTCAGCTCGGTATCGATCCTCTTCAGGACAGCCGGGTCGCGGTCTATCCTGTATATCATTGCAAGTGTTGTCATTCTCTGGAGCATTGCCCTCGAAGTTGACAGCAGACGACGGCCAATGACATTGTAAGTCAGTAGCGGCCTGGACATAATATCTTTGGCACTCAGCTTCATGGCGGCATAATAATTTGCCACAACCGGGTCAGTCTTGATTCTCGACTTAAGATTCTTTTCAATAGCCGGAGTCAGCGCCAGTCTTGGAGATGACTTTTTCATCTTGCTTTTAATGTAAGAAGCATTAACCGGGTTATCGAGCTTCTTCGGGGCTCCTGAGGAATTTTCCTGCGCCCCGGCGACGGAAAACAGGAATAACCCCGCGATCAGGATACAGATTAACTTGAATGATTTTAATTTCATGGCTTATGTTATTAAATTGAAAAAAAGCCGTAGTAAGGTCACTACGGCTTAATTATATTTCAGGTTAGTTTACCTTTGGTGTGAACAGTTCCATAACGACTGCCCTGTCCCTTGCTACCATAACATCACTTGCTGAATAGGTATTCACGCCGTCAGTTACGGTAAAGTTCAGTACGATACCATCTCTTTTCTTGTCTCCCCATTCATATTCTTTGGATTTGAATTCCCCTGTTCCTGAGATGGTCAATGGCGATCCCGGAGCACCGGTGATCGTGCATGTGTTGCCTGAAAAAGTAAGAAGCATGTTAACTGAACCTTTCAGGCCATCAATGGCGGTGTTCAGGTTCCTGGTAAGCGAAACCTGGTACCTTCCGGTTGTAAGCAGCTTTACTGGCGGGTTCTCTTCAACATACCTGGCGCTGTAAGTGGTGTTCTCAAGAACTGTCCCGGATCCATTCTTCACTGAGCTTGATCCGTAATAGAAATATGTGCCATGATACTCATTAATGTACTTTACGGCAAACATGGTGAAATTCTTGGGCGTTACAAACCATTCGGTCTCTACCCTGGGATCAGCTTCAGCCTCTATTGCACGACCTGACAGGATTGAATCAACATCATTGGATGAATTCAGACGCAGCGGAACGACATAAGTGTTCTTGAAAGAAAGAGGATCACTGAAGAAGGCATCGGTCAGCTGGACCTCAACGCCACCGTTGAATTTTCCTGCGGGTATGGTAATCTGGTTAGGTGAGCTTAAAGTGTAATAGCTTGTTGGAAGTGCTTTAATCTGATCACCTGTTCCGGCAAATTTTACATTGTTGCATAAACTTTCATCCACCGAAAAATTAAATACCCTGTTCATTTTATTTTCATAAACACCGCCCATGGCGACTGAAATGACGAACTTGTGAGCATTGTCATTCGTATTGTCATAAATGTAATCGCCTAGTACAAGAGTCCTGACAGGGTACTGGTAGGGGAAGAAACCTGAGGTATACTTAAAATCGGAAAATTCCCTGTCGAAGTTTTCGCATGATACCATCCCGACCAGACTTATAAGTATTAATAATAGCTTTTTCATAATATACTTAGCTTAAATTTTTAATTCCAGCCATTATTCTGGACAAGGTTAAACTTAATCACTTCTTTATCCGGAATGGGTCCGTAATGCATATAGCTGTTATCAAATGCCCGTTCTTCCACAGTAAAGTAATTAAAGGTTGTTCCATCTATCTTAACCCCTCTGGCAGGCACCGTCAGGTCCTCTTTCCATCTGCGGAGATCCCAGAAACGGAAACCTTCAAAACAAAGCTCCAGTCTTCTTTCGTTGCGGATCACATCACGCAATGCCTCCCTGGTAGTGATTGAGGCAAGATATGGATCAGCAGAAGGAATGCCTGCGCGTCCGCGGATTGCCCTGATCACCTGCCTGGCTGTATAGGGAGCATTTGGGCCTGTTCCGTTCGGACCGAAAGCTTCATTTGCTGCTTCTGCGTAGTTCAGGAATATTTCAGTGTATCTGATATGTGTATTGTAATGGTCCTGGTTTGAAGCAGATGCCGGGTTGGCATTCACATCTTCACGCAAAAGCTTTTTAAGATAATAGCCGGTTCTTGTAGATGTCTGTATTGCGTCTACCGCATTATCTCCACCGCCAGTTCCCGTATTGATCACTGTGCTTTTAAATGTACTGCCGCTGTAAATAATGTACAAGCCCAAACGCGGGTCCCTTGATGCGTATGGTGTTGCAGGCTTAAAGCCGGAACTTGGATGATTTATGGGATAGCCATTTGCCATAGGGAAGGCATCAACAAGATTTTGTGTCGGGTTTATCCTTCCGCTTCCAAAGAGTGAAGGAGGGAAGTTTGTTGTTTCGCGTGCCCTGTCGGAAAACGTCGGCCTTCTCCAGATGATTTCGTTTATATCAGCATTGTTGCCGCTATTGAGTTTCGCATCGTCAACCTGGGCTTTTATGTAAAAGGTATGCCCTTTTGAATCCAGTCCTGAAACTCCGCCGACCATTGCAATAAGTTCTGCAGCATTGTTCGCAGCAGTCTCCCATAATGCAGGGTCATTCGAGGGATTGAATGCAGGACTTGCAACAAGAAGGGCCAGCCGCGACTTAAGAGCCTTTGTTATTCGGCCGCTTATACGCTGACGCGAGAAATCACCCATAACAGTATTGTAATTGTTTACGTTGGTAACTTCAGGGAAGATGGCCGGAACCTGTGAAAGAGCAGTGATATTGCCGAAATCCTGGGGCAGATACTTTAAAGCTTCATCAAAATCTGCATTCGCGCTTGCAACACATTCATTAAAGCTTGATCTTGGCGTGGAGAACTCAGTCTCGCTTTCCGGAAAGTTATTAAACAATGGAGTACCAAGCATTTGCCCGTCAGCAGAAAAGCCTCCATGGTTTCTCAGAAGATAGTACTTGAACATCCCCCTGAGTGCATAGGATTCTCCTTTGAGACGTTTGATGAATAAACCATTCTGCTCCATATTCGTTAGCTTCCAGGGAATATCATCAACAACTTCCAGGAACTTGTCAATGTAGATTATTGCCCTGTTGCTGTTATCCCAAACGCTCTGTGGATCGTAAAGAGCAGACCATTCTCCTCTTGCGATCCTTGAAAAAGAGTTCAGTTTGTCATTTGAAACAGCATCGTCTGTTGCCACTTCATCCCACCTGTAATCGTTGGTCGGGATGTAGGTGAAAGCTCTCAGAAGCAACCCTTCGGCAAAACCAGGCTCATCATATACCCTGTCGAGGGTACTGTGATTATCGTTCTCAGGCGCCATGATTTTTTCGCATGCGGCGAAAATGAAGACTGACAACGCCAGCAGTGAGAGTGTTTTATATATTTTCATATCATTCTTTTTAGGGATGGTTAAAAGAAGGCTTTAATGCCGGCTGAATAAGTGGTGTAGTACGGCTCGTTTTCAGTTCTGAGGTCCCTGATATCCCTGTTTTTGGCGAACTGGTAAACATCAGATACATTTACGAACACATCCATCTTTCTAGCCATAACCAGCTTTGATGCATTCTGCGGCATTGACCAGGTGAGCTGTATCTTGCGGATCTGGAAATAATCATTGTTATAGAGCCAGAAGCTTGATCTCCGGTGATTGTTGTTGTTTGTGATGGAACTGAGGCGTGGATATGTTGCCGATGTTCCTGCATCAGTAACCCAGGCGTTCCTTACAACTGCGGAGTATTTCTTGTTCCCGTCAACCCAGTAGTAATCGCTTTCCATGAAGTTATCTGCTCCGCTTCGTCCCTCACCAAGAACGAAAAGGCTTATATTCCTGTATGAGACCTTTACCTGCATTCCGCCTGAAAGCGGTGCCTGGTAACGACGGAGGTATATTTCATCGTTGGAATCAATTACATTGTCTCCGTTCTGATCCCTGTACCTGATATCGCCCGGCCTTACGGTTCCGAAAGTCTGAAAAGGGCTGTTGTCTATTTCGGACTGTGTCTGGAACAAGCCAAGAGCTTCAAGCCCAAAAGTAGCATCCACAGGCAATCCCTGGCGGTACTGGTAATCATTGCTGTATATCTCATCGACTTTGGTTCTTTCAGATGTCACATACAGAATGTTCGTCCCAAGATAGAAGTTCCAGTCTCCTATGGATTTATTAAAATTCAGGCCGGCTTCAATACCTGAATACTTTTCAGCACCATAATTCCGGTAAGGTACAAAGTCGGTGTAAAAACTTGGTACATTGCTCGTTACTCTTGTCACAAGGTCGGTATAGTTGTCATAGAAGAAGTTAACTTCAGCGCCAAGGAATTTATTGAAGAACAATCCCTCGATACCTGCGTTGACTGAATTCCTTTTGGTATATCCGAGATTCGTATTATCCTGCCAGCTCGACATAACGCCGCTGCGGCTCCTGAGACCCTCGTTCCAGCTATAGCTTCCGGAAGTAGTATAACGGTTGTCATAGTAGAAAAATCCACCGATCGGAAGATCTGAATTGATAATTCCTGCTGAAGCACGCAGCTTGAGATAATCGATAGCCGGAATTGATGAAAGGAAATCCTCCTCGCTTATCATCCATGCCAGGCCAAGTGTCGGTGAAAATCCCATGCGATTATTTTCAGCGAGCTTAACAGAGTTGACAACTGCGCCGCTGAAATCCACCATGTATTTTTTGTTGAAGATGTAAGCCAGCTGCAGGCCGATGTTGGCGTGTTTGACACCCTGGAAGTTACCTTGTTCCTTGAAGGTGCTCCCATATCCCAGCAATGAACCTGTCAGGTGATGAACGTCGTTGAATGTCCTGTCGTAGGAAAACAATCCATAAAAACCAAACCTGCGGTTGAAGGTTGTATTGCCGACAACCTGGGTTCCGGGCCTGGCATCGAGACCAAATTGTTTCAGGCTGATGATTTTGTCTTCAACCGGGTCCCAGGTAGGCTCATAAACTGAATAAGTGTTCTCTATCGTCTGATCGTATGCAGTATAGAAGTCGAAGCTCACGTTTGTATGGAATGACAGTCCCTTCATTAGTTTCTCCAGGTCGAAATCTATCCTGTTGTTGAAAGAAAACTTTCTCCTTATATTCTCAAAAACACCTCCTGAATAACTGTCTGCCAGGGCATTGGTCTGATAAGAGACATTCCCGCCCAGCAGGTACATACCGTTAACATCATTCTTTCTTCCCTTGAGCAACGGATCCAGAGGATCAATAAGGTCGAACGGGAGGAGAGGAGTGAATTCATAAGGCCTGGCTGTTGCCGCTGCATCCCAGTAATCGCCTCTCTGGCTTTTGTTATTTGTGAATACGGAAGTTCCATCGATGGATGTTTTGATCCAGTTGTTGATTTTCAGGTCGATGTTTCCCCTGATATTGAAGACATTGTTCCTGGCATTGGCAGCTTCGCCGAAATCGAGTATGCCACCTGCAGACTGCCAGCCGAAATTGGAGTAATATTTTGCAACATCATTTCCCCCGGAAAATTCACCGGTCACATCAAAATAGTTTTTGAATGATTTCAGGTAATCATCGGAATAATAGTCAACATTGGGATACCTGTATTTATTCCCGCTGCGGTGATTCTCAATAGTGGCATCGGTGAATTGCGTGCTCAGGCCATCGTTCATCCTTGCCTGGTTGTAGTACGTCATGTAGTCGGCGGAATTCAGGTACTCAGGCAGTTCCCTCGGTGTGGCAACGCCATAGTTGACCGTGAAATCGGAAGTGCTCCTGAAAGCCTGGCCTCTTTTTGTTGTGATGAGTATAACCCCGTTAACAGCTGCGCTTCCATAGAGCACAGACGAGTTTACATCTTTCAGAACTGTTATGCTTTCGATCTCCGACAGCCTTAATCCGGAAATATCCCGTGGGAGGCCGTCGACAATAAACAAAGCATTACCTGAACTGAGACCACTGCCAGTGATATCAGCCACATTGATACCGATGCCGATGCCCCTGATGTTGTTGCTTCCCAGCATACCAAGGGTGCGGCCGTTCAGAACATCATCGGCAAAAATTGAATGATCATAGGAAATGACCTCATCCGTTTTGACGCTGGTTGCGGCTCCTATTACATCACCCCGGAAGGCGGACCTGAAAGCAAGATCTACTTTCTCATCGCTTTCATAGAGGTATTTTACTTTTGCGAGAGGCATTTTTACCATGTTCGTTGCCTCATTGAATGAGTAGCTGGCACTTTCATATCCGTTTGCCACAAGGATCAGTCTCGATCCGGGCTCTGCCGAAATTGTGAACTTGCCCTGGACATCAGTTTTAGCATAAGCTCTGCCACTGAATATTTCGACGTTTCCGACAGGATTATCCTGATCGTCGACGACAATTGATTCTATGTTGACCGGTTTTTCCTCCTGTGCATTGACTGTTGAAGGAATTATCAATGCGCTTATCACCAGAAGGGCCAGTATCAGGAAATATTTAATTTTCATTTGCCAAAATTTAAAGATTAGTTTTCAAGGCTTACCAGCCGGGATTTTGAGGAAATCCTTCATACATTTTAGTAAACGAGACCTGGATTGGCAGCCAGTTATGTTTCTTTGTGGCGACTCTCCTTACAACAACTCTTTCCGAGAGGTTAATAGGTTTCCCGTTAGTGCCCCTGTCAAAGTCGATAGCTGTTTTATCCAGGTAGCGAGGATCATAATTCCTGTTCCAGCGACGCAGGTCGCAGAAGCGCTGTCCTTCGAATGCCAGTTCGACTGCCCTCTCACGGACAATCTCTTCAAAGAATACATCCCTGTTTGCGGTATAGGCAGCACTGATGTTCGGGAGCTGAGCCCTGTTCCTTACAACATTCAACGCCTGTTCTGCCGTGAGTGTGTAATTGCCGGCCTTGCTCTGGGGAGTTCCTCCGGGGCTGAAAAGAACGGCTTCAGCATACATAAGGTACACATCGGCAAGACGGAGGTAAGGAACAAAAGCCATTACCTGTCCGGCCGCTGATAAATTGTATGTCGGACTGAGCGCATTGAATTTCTTCTGATAGTAACCCGTTACGCTTGGAGGATTGATCTGGGAGCGGTGACGCCCGCCGTTATATAATTGTGCATACATGTCTGCACCTGATGTTGACCACCATTTTTCACCATCTATGGCAATAAACTTGTAAAAACGAGGATCCCGGCCTGTCCAGGGATCAAGAGGCTTGTACCCTGATGCCGGATCGGTTATCGGCAGACCATTCGCCATACCGAAATTTTTGGTATAGTTATGGGTGGGAACATCAGCCTGGGTGCCGCTGTTCAATCCAAAGGATGAAGGGCTGATAGCTCCGAGGGTAGAGTTCCTGACGCGTGTCCTGTCATAGATTGTCGGTGACATAATGACCTCGGTTCCACCCGGCCTGAGGTTGCTGAGTTTATAAAAGTTATCCATGTAGAGGGCCCAGCTCTGCAGCTTGTAAATGCCGGTTGCATCGGCGAGTGTAAGTAGCTCTCCGAAGGCTTCTGCTGCACGTTTGCTCAGATCGGGGTTAAAGGTGTCGGAACCTGTTGCCTCTTCATTCATCATGGGGCTTGCGGCAAACAGGAGAGCTTTGCCAAGATATCCAAGGGCATGGAATTTATTGATCCTGTCCCTGTTATGATTAAGCGTCTTCTGGCCGATAACCGACTGATCCCAGTGATTTGGAAGCAGATCGGCAGCAGCCCTGAAGTCTTCTGCCATTTTCAGCGCAGTTTCCTGGAAGTTGAGCCTGTTGAATTCAGAAGAAATAAGGTTTTCATCTGCCTTGAGCACCCTTGTTACATAAGGCATGCCTCCCCAGAAACGGCATATTTCAAAATAAAACCATCCCCTGAAAAACAATGCCTGGCCTTTGATAAAATTCTTCTCCTCCTCGGTACCTTCAAAAAGCCCGGGTTCTTCGATTTTCTCAAGCGCCATATTAGCCACGCTGATGCCATACCATGCATACTCCCATACTCTTCTGTCCCTGGCAGTATTACTGGTGACCTTTATGGATGCACCATAAAAATAGGTTTCATTCCCCCAGTAATTCCCATTATCAAAATTATAGGGATAGTTATTGAGGGTCTCATCTGCAAAGAGGTATTTGTTCCAGGCACCGCCCTTGTCAGGGTCCATTATGCAGTTGTACATTTGCTCGACAAAGCCCTGGAAACTGGTAAAGTTTCCAAACACATCCTTGTCAAGGATGGTTGCTTCAGGAGCTTTGTCAAGGTATTTCTCGCATGATGTGGGAGCCAGGAGCAAAACTATAGCGATTAAGGCTGAGCATATATATTTATTTATCTTTTTCATGATCGTATAGCTTAGAAAGTTAGGTCGATTCCCAGGTTTACCCTTTTAAGTGTCGGATATGCTCCTTCTGTTGCATTACCACCTGAATAGGTCTGTTCCCTGTCATCAGGCAGCTTGGACCAGAATAAGAGGTTATTGCCATTAAGGAAAATCCTTAAATTGGAGAATCCGACTTTTTTCGCCCAGGCATTATTGTTGAATGAATATGCCAGCTCTGCCACCTTCAGGCGAATATAGGATGCATCGTACTGGTAATAGTTACCGATATTTTCACCTTGGGTTTTCCACCTTGGCAGGAATGATGTTGCATCCGGATTGTCCTTCGACCAGTAGTCGTTGACATGTTCGAACAATACGTCCGTGTCATTGACAAAATTATTAAACGAGATCTGGCGGTTTGCATTGTTGACACCATAGAACTGAACCATGAGGCTTAATCCCCTGAAAGCTCCTCCCAGTGTAATACTTGCAGTATTCTGAGGTATTTCAGAGTACCCGATAGGAGGTGTGTCCTCACTGCTTTTGATCAATCCGTCTGCCGTGAAATCGATAAGGTCATAATATCCGGGGAGCTTTGCCAGGTCATTGTTCTCTGTGGGTATACTGGCGTATATTTCATCCCAGTTATCGTAGAATTCAGTTTTTATCAGGCTCCTCTGTTGTCCTATCGAAAATCCTTTTTGTTTCAAGTGGTCGAACTGCAATGGCAGATCGTCACGCTCGAGGATTTTATTTTCGTTATGGGCAAATGTGAAATCGGCCCAGATCCTGAGATCCCGTGAAATATCCTTATTAAATCCGGCCATCACTTCGAAACCATTTGATTTTACCCGGCCCAGGTTGGATGCAGGAGGTGTTGCCCCGAAGAAAGGGGGAATATTCCTGGAATCACCGTCAAGCAGGATCCCTGTCCTGTCCTCATTGTAAACTTCGACATTAAGGGTAAAGAGGTTTTTGAGGAGACCAAGCTCGAATCCGAGATTGTTCTTGATCGCAGTTTCCCAGTGAACATCCTTATTTCCGATCACCGACTGCCTGTACATATAGTAAGGGCTTAAACCATTGGTGACTTCATTCAACCCGGCTCTTCCTCCATAGCTGTACTGTGAATCGTACAGCCAGCGGCTTCCGCTTACCTTGTCATCACCGATTTTTCCCCTGGAATATCTTACCTTAAACTTGTTTATAAAATTCAGGGCACTCACGCTGTTCCAGAAATTTTCATTCGAGATAACCCATCCAAGTGCTAACGACGGAAAGAAGTCGAAACGGTAACCCGGCCCGAACTGCTCAGATCCGTTGTAAGCGCCGTTTGCTTCAAAAAGGTATTTTGATTTGTAATCATAGGTAGCACGGAATACCCAGTCCTCCCTGAAGTTCTGGAACATGCTTCCATTGGCATACTGCTCACGTTTGAACAAGCCCATTGCGGAAACATTGTGCACACCGAACTTGCGTGCATAATTCAACTGGGCCTGGTACATCATTCGCCTGTCAACCGGTATGCCCGGGGTGAAGTTTGCGCCGGAGCCCACGCTCTCATCACGAATAGACCAGGGGCGTAAAACCCAGTTATATTCCTCATCACTTATCGGCAGGTACACAGTGTACTCACTCGGATCCTGTTCCGGTCCCTCGTAAAGCATCGGGTAGATCTGGGTGTATCGTATGTTTGTCGCTGCTTCATTTGCCCTCCCATGATTATTGACGTCCCATATTCCTCCCTCCGAACGGATGCTGTTATCATAGAACAATGTGACCCTGGCATTCAGACCTTTGGTAATGAAGCCAAGGTCCTGGTCAAGGGTAAAGTCGGAGTTGAGCTGTGTTGAACGTGTTTGACGAACACCTAAATTATAGACTACTGCCAGCGGGTTGACCGTGTTGTTACCGCCTTCCTGGTAGGTGCCCCATCTCCCGTCTTCATACATAGGCAGGAAGAGGTTTGGAGCAAGCCCGTATGTGGCGCGCCACATCCATGCGTCAGCCCTGCTTGTACTGCTTTCATTATTGTAATTGGTGTTTTTCTGGCTGAAGTAGCCTGCAAGATCAAGCGAGAACTTTGTTGTTTTGGTCAGCTTTATATCGATATTGCTCCTGAAATTGAACCTGTTATAATCATAATTGGCATCATAGCCTTTCAAATTATCGTAATTCGTGAACATGTCGCCCTCATTAAGATAAGCCAGAGAACCGAAATACTGCACGGCCTTGCTTCCTCCCTGGGCACTCAGCGTAGCCCTGTGTGAAATGCCCATCGTCTTGAACATGGCGTCTTCCCAGTCCACATTTGGATAGATATAAGCATATTCGGGTGTCTGCGGCAGCTTGTACCTTGAAACTATTTCGTAAGGCACATATGCATCCCAGGAGGGTTCATTGAGGACTCCTTCCCTTTCAATGATTTCATCTTTTGCCATCATAGCCGCATACGAATCGAGCTTTTTCGGCTGTTTTGACAGCATTGATCCGGTTGCGGTATAATTGAAGTTAAGGGTTGTCTTACCGACAGCGCCTCGCTTTGTTGTTATCAGAATGACGCCATTTGCACCTTTCACACCGAACACAGCTGTTGCTGAAGCATCCTTAAGGACCGAGATGCTTGCTACCTCGCTGGGGTCGATGTTATTCATGCTGCGCTCGACGCCATCAACCAGGACGAGAGGCTGCCCCCCGTTCCAGGTATTCTGCCCTCGGATGAAAATGTTCGTTGCGCTGTTTCCTGTCGTTATACCACCGGGCTCGCCCGATACCTGCAGCGCGACCACTCCGGGTATCTGACCGCCCAGAGCCTGCCTCAGGTCTGTAACATTACCGGTACGCATTATCTGGTCGCTTGACATCTGCGAAACAGCTCCCACAGATGTTTCTTTCTTCTGTGTACCGTAGCCGATCACGACAACTTCTTCGAGGGCAAGTGTGGCTTCAACGAGAGTAACACTGATTGTTGACTTGCCTTCCAGCGCTATCTCCTGGGAAGTCATCCCAATGTATGAAAAGGTAAGAACTGATTTAGCCGGAACGTTCGGAATTGAATATTTCCCGTTGATGTCGGTCAAAGCTCCGAGTGTGGTACCTTTTACGGATATCGTTGCCCCGATTATAGGCTCACCTTTAGAGTCAAGTACTGTACCTGATACGGTGCCTTGCTGAAATTCAGCATCTGCATTTCCAGGCAAAAGAGAATTACCAGGCCTGCTCCCTGCCGAAATCGTAGAAGTCGTTAACAGAAGCAGCGCAATTACAAGGTTGATTTGTACAGGATAGGAATGAATGCATCTCCTGAAAAACAACCAGATTGGTTTTTCCTTCATTGAGATAAGATTAGGTTAGTATAAAATACCGGACGGGTTTTAAATCCGATGCGTCCGAAAAATATATTTTTCTCTCTGATATTCCAAGGAATGTTTGTTAAAATCACAAGGTTGGAAAAAACTTATTTTATTTTTAAACCTGCCGTGCTGCTGTTGGAATAAGGTATTTCTACTTCGAAATTTCCTATTGAGCTGCCATTCAAACTGATAATTACCTCCTGTTCGTTCTCTGACAAAATATTAACAGCAGGAGCTTCAACTTTCTTTTCAGAAGGATAAAGCACCCACACGAGTGTTGCATCTTTTTCAATATCGGTTGAATAGATTGTTGCAGCATCAGGCACCCCGCTGTTATACTCCCTGCTGTACCATCCCTGAACCGGTTTGTCCTGTCCTTCAATGACCTTCACACCCCAGCTGAAATGACCGGCAGGTATGATCTGAAGATTACCTTTTTCATTTTCTGTAAAAGCGATATTGTTATTTATTGAAACCTTATTGTCAGGATGCCAGTGCCACAATGTTTCAATTTTCCGGGGCCTGTCCGTGCGGATACGGTCAACAACTACCCAGAATTTTCCCCTTACATAAAAAACAGCCCTCGTGTGACTGAAAATCCCTTCAGTATCGAGGAATTTGTCAAAAGAATTCCAGGCATAATCGAATGAGTCTGTGATTTTATAATATATGTCGTCAAGCGGAGTCTTTGTATCAACAGGCCCGCGTGACTGGCCTTTGCCGTCGACCAGTATTAAGTTATGCCCGTAGCTGCCTGTTGCATAGGGCCTGAATTTGTCGGCAAACTCACCTCTGTAAGCAAACCTGCCTGCGTCCACAAGCAGATCCCGGCCGTATGCAGCCAGGGAAATATGCAGCTTGTCATTGTGCTGATGCCCTGTTCCCCATGGGCCTATATCGAAGAACGCCCATTGAGCCATGGGATCATACCCGCTTCTCATTATGACCTGCCCTGCCCATGGGAAAATTACCGAAGGCTGTCCCTGCGGAACAGAACCCGTTTTGCCGTTTGAAGCTATGTACTGCCAGTCAGGCCGTTTATATTTTTCTGCCGACTTCAGGATCATTTCCCTGTTATAAATAAGATCGGCATCGTTGTTAAGCAATCCGTAACCATCCGGCCGCATAGTATATGCCAGGTAATTCCACATTCTTTCAAGATATTGTGAATAAACATCGGGCAAGGGCTCGTTAACCTGTTTGCATGTTTCAAGGAATAGATTGAAGTTGTCGAGAGCGACTTTATGGTAACTCGATGTAAGCTCTGTCTGTACGCCATCCGGATAAACCTGTTCCTGGAGGCTTTTTGTCATGGTCTGCTTGGCATAAGCTATCCATGAGGGGGATTCTTTGAACTCGGGCCATGCCGCAGCAGCTGTCGCGAGACCTGAAAGCTCCATGGTAAGCCAGTTGCCCTGTGCGTGGAAGTTTCTTGCATAATGTGCATGCTCCGGGATGCTGGTAAGTATCAGCAGCCTTGTTGCCGGTTCAAGCTCTTTGCTTTTGAGAAGGCTGTAAAACACATTCGTCCAAATCTTTGCCCTGAAGCTTACCTCAAGGCCCCTCCACATCTCTGTAGTGCTTTTTACAGCAGGGTAGGGCAGGCTTGCCGTGATCCAGTCCTTAATATCGTCGTTTATTGCTCGTGCATATTCCGGGTTACCTGTTTTCATGTATGCGGAAAGCAG
>DATGWQ010000266.1:0-11043 GCA_035299385.1 Bacteroidales bacterium
TCGCAGAGAACGCAAATATCCTGCAACAAGTACTTCTGCGCCCTTTACGTCTTTACTCTGCGAACTTTGCGTTTTATTCTTCACAAAACTGTGAAACTCCATATTTCAACTCCGTGTTACTCCGTGGTTAAAGTTTTTTTACCGCAAGGCATGCAAAGCTGCCAAGCGTTTTATTCTTCACAAAAATTCACCTCGGAATTGACAGAAACGGAGGATAATCAAAATTGGTATTATGTACCTTTGAATAAAACTGTATTATGCTTACCCAGAGGATAAGGGAACTGGCTGAAGAAAACGGGATTGATGTCCTGGAATTCGCGGATGCTTCTGAATTCGGTAATTATCCGATGGCTGATTCAGCAAGGAAATGTCCTGAACGCTCGCTTCCGCAGGCAAAAAGCATAATTGTGGCCGGCATATATATCGGAGGACTGGCTTTGCCTGCCTGGGATGATCCACATTATGGAAGGACCAGCAGGCTTTACCTTTCAGGTTATTTCCTCGATGCAGCAGAACCGCTGGAGCCAATCGCATCATTCCTTAGGGAACAGGGTTATAAGGCAATAATCTGCGATGAATCTCAAAATGCCACATCAGTGCTACCGTTGAAACTGGCTGCAGTGAGATGCGGAATAGGATGGCAGGGGAAGAACTCATTGCTCGTTACAAGAAAATACGGGAGCTACCTGGCCCTAGGCGGAATTATAACGGATGCTTTCATTGAAAGAAGTGAAGCGAAAGAAACTGACCACTGCGGGAAATGCGACAGGTGCATTAAATCATGCCCAATGAATGCACTCGACAGTCCTTATATATTGAACAGGCAGAGGTGCCTTTCATTCCAGTTGCAGGACTCTGAACTGTCTGATAAAGCTGCAAGGGTTTCCGGAAACCGCGTGGCTGACTGCGAGATATGCCAGGATGTGTGTCCCTGGAACCGTAAACATAGAGAAAATCCCCTTCAGACGAAGCTGACAATTTCTTTTCAGGAGCAGGCAGATGAATTGAGCAGCTTTTATAGCCTTTCGAACCTCGCGAATCTGACAGAAGATGAATACTTGAAGGAAACCGAAAGGTTGCATACCGACATTCCGTTTGCGATCTTTAAAAGAAATGTGAAGATTGCGATTGGTGGTATGACGGTGTGACGGTAGCATTCGTGCATTCGTGGCATCTCCTCAAATAGATTGAGCATCGATATTCTACTATTGCAGTATAAATCACTGCATATGGAGAAAAATGATAATAAAAAGAAAGATCAGAATGGGAAAAAAAACGGACTGGAGCTCACCGAGCTCTTCATGGCGAAGGCTGGCCAGGGAAAGAGAGGATTTGACCGATGCTTCCACGGGACTATCAGGAGGGAAAAGGATGAGAGTGGAAATGATATCGTCATCGGAAAGATAAAAGTCAACGACGGGATCATATGGAGCCAGGCGCGTGACCAAAGGATTCTTGGCGATCAACTCGACTGGATGGTGGAAGCGATACTCGATTTAGGGCTTCACTCTGATCCCGGTTTATTCACAATGGCAGCCGCACAGAAGCTTTTTCAAAATTGATACTGTAAACTGAAAGGTTCATACAGTAATTCACAGCTTTGACACAATAGAACAGCCAGATCTAAAACAAGCTTGTTGACGATATTTTTTTTCTCACATAAACAGCTATTTTCATCCTGTACAAAATAATCAAAACATGACCTATGACCGAAAAAATTGATGTACACAAGATATTCGCAGAGTATTTCAAAGGCTGCGAGACACTGGCATATGCACTTTCTTCGAAATTGTCGGAAGGAAACATATGCATTGATATAAAGGAATATGCAGGAAAGCTCCCTGGCATCCTGGAAGAACAAAGATCAGCAGAATTCTGGGATGACGGGGACCTGAAATTCTGGGATTTTGCCGGCTTCACAGACAGTTGCTGCGAAGGAAAATTCGTGTCAACCTCACCCGGCGGATTCAGGCCTTTCATCATATATGACGGCAGGGCTTACCTTCACAGGTATTTCAGGTATGAAAACTCAATAATCAAAAATATTGAAAGGCTTGGAGGCAGATTTCACATTATCACCGGCGGCCCCGGCACAGGAAAGACATTCAGTATCGCAAACAGGCTGAAAGAGATGTTTCATGAAAATCCTGACCTTAAGGCTGCACTTGCAGCGCCAACAGGCAAGGCGGCAGCAAGAATGACAGAATCCATTCGTGATTACATCTCAAAAAACCATCTTGAAGGAGAATCGAGAGAAAGGCTCGAGAGCCTGAAAGCTTCTACCCTGCACAGGCTCCTCGGCTGGATCTCCGGCAGTGTCTTTTTCAGGCACAATGAGGCCAACCTGCTTCCATTTGACGTAATTATCATTGACGAGTGCTCTATGATAGACGGAGCTATGATGGCCAAACTGCTCGAAGCTGTCGGGAATGAAACAGAACTTTTTCTGCTCGGAGACAAGGATCAGCTGGCCTCGATTGAAGCAGGTTCCGTTTTTGGCGATCTCTGCCGCTCAAATGATTCCAGGCTGCTGAAGGGCAAAGTTGAGCTTAAAACACATAACTGGCGTTTCAGTGAGAATGAAGGGATCGGAAGGCTAAGCAGGTTGATACTCAACGGCAGTATTAATGCGATCAATGAATTCGGCAAAGACAAACAGGTTATTATTGACACGGAATTCAGGTCAGATTACTTCAGGGAATATGCGATGTCATATCTTGAATACATCTGTGAACCTGATATCTCCGAAGCGCTAAGAAAACTCAACATCGTGCGTTTCCTGTGTGTCACCCGGGAAGATGACAACAGTGTCGCGGCAACAAACAACAAGATATGCAGGCTTCTGAAGACTGAAATTGACAGGAGAAAGAAAGAGGGGACTATCAGCCCCGGTGTTGTTTTCAGTCCCAAAAACGGCTTTTACCATAACCAGCCCGTCATAATCACAAAGAATGATTACACGCTCGGTATCTTTAACGGGGACACCGGGATCATAAGGTATGAGGAAAACGTTCCATATGCCTGGTTCGTAACTCCTGATGCGGGGATCAGGAAGATCCAGGCCGGATTCCTGAATGATTATGAAACAGTGTTCGCGATGACAATTCACAAAAGCCAGGGTTCGGAATTTGACAATGTGATGATAATCATGCCTGAGAAAAAAGCAGAAAAACTGCTTACACGGGAGCTTCTGTACACGGCTGTGACCAGGGCGAAAAAGCAGGTCATCATCCAGGCAACCGGGGATGTTATCCGGAAATGTGCTGAAAACAGTGTAACAAGAGCATCAGGAATCAACCAGGTATTAACTGCAGCGGAATGAAAACAGTATCAACAAGCCTTGATTTTCTTTGCGGGAGACTTGCGGAGAACATTAACACCAAAGGTGATGACATCTTCAGCAGGGAAGTTATAGTTGTCCAGACAGAAGGAATGAAGTCATGGCTCACTCAGGAGCTCGCTTCAAGAAACAAAATCCTTGCGAATTTCAGCTTCGTAACCCAGGATAGCCTTTACAGGTCCGTTTATGGAATATTTCCGGGTGAAAACAAGGCTGAAAGCAATGACAGCATAAAATACAGGATCTTCAGCCTGCTCGGCAGGGAGGACTTCAGGAATGCATTTATCAATGTCGCGGATTATTACAGGAATGATGATCTGAAACGTATACAGCTTGCGGGAAAAGTCGCATCGCTTTTTGAAGAGTACCAGGAACACTGCCCTGAAATGATTGATTCCTGGGAAAACGGGACAATGCAATCGGATAAGGAAGAAGAACGATGGCAATACCGGCTCTGGCATGAACTTGGGGTTGAACCGGCAAACAGGAAAACAGAAAGGCTTATGTCCCTGGCTGAAGAAGGCAAAGAGAAAGTCAGGAAAGCTTTTCCCCGGATCTCTTTCTTCGGTATATACGAATACTCCAAAGCCCTTCTGCCTTTGTTCCTCAAGCTCGAGGAAATAACGGATGTCACATTCTATGTACACCTTCTTTCACCGGCAAGGGACTACACCAATGACCTGTTATCATTTTTTGGCTCAAAGTGCAGGGAACTGGCAGCATTCTCAGGATACCCGGAGACTGTGAATGAAACAATAAAAGGAAACCCGGCTACGACACTTCAGAAATTACAGGATAATATCAGGAAGAACATCAACTCGGAACTGGTTCCTGATGATTCGATCATTATCAATTCATGTTATTCGCCTGTGAGGGAAGCTGAATGCCTTTACAATTACCTGCTCAGTCATTTTGAAAAAGACCCGGCGCTTAAACCGGCTGATGTACTGGTGATCACACCTGAAATAGACAAATATTCGCCATTTATAAAAGCCGTATTCAGGAACGCTCCTGTTAAAATACCTTTTCGCATACTCTGTGCTTCTTCAGGATATGAAGAGTCAATATCATTTGCCATTCAACAGCTGATGGAATTCCATGAGGAAGACCTTACTTCGGAAAAAGTGATCAGCCTGCTGGAGCAGTACCGCATAAAAAACCGTTTTGGCATCAGGGATGCCGGTTATATCAGGTCCGTTGTAAAAAGAGCCAATATCAGGTTTGGAAGGGAAAATGACAAGGAGGATGATACAAGATACGTAAGCTGGAAATATGGACTCGAAAAGATCATTCTCGGTTTTGCAATCTGCGGTGAAGAGGAATTTATTCCGGAAGGTACCGGTGAAGATGCCTATTCCTTATTCCCTTTCATGGACACTGAATCGTCCCCTGCTCATGACCTTTTCAGGTTAAAGGCCTTTCTTGACAGCCTTGAGCATATGCTTGATGAAATGTTAAAGCCAAGGACATTGGGTGAATGGAAAAAATTCCTCATCGAAGATGTGATGCAAAGAATGGTATTCCTCGATGATTCCCGGGAGTGCGATCGCTCGGAAGTTAAAGCCATTTACAAGGCCCTGTCATTCATAGATGAAGTCGAATATACCGATGCGGTTGCGTTCCCCATCTTCCTGGAGGAGATCAGCCACAAACTTTTTGGAGAATCGCGTGAATTGAAGCCAGGCATAGGGAACGTAACCGTAACAACTCACCTCCAGGCAGCAGGGATCCCTGCAAAAATTGTTTGCTTCATCGGAGTGAACAATGGTGTCTTCCCTGCCATGGACCATACTCCGGACTTTAATCTCCTGGATGAACAATGCCCTGCAAGAAAAAACCGCAGGGAAACAGACAAGTATCTTTTCCTGCTCTCGGTAATGTCAGCGACTGATAAATTTTATGCAAGCCATATCGGCCGGAGCATAAAGGACAATACAAAAATCCCTGCATCAGTTGCACTCGAGGTTCTCGCTGAAATCATTGGCCCCGGGCTGAGGAAGACGGAACATCCGCTCCAAGGCTTCAGCAGTATGTACAACGGAATGGATCCAAACCTGTATACATACCTTTACCATAATGATTACAGGGAATACAGGGTGAAGGATAAGTCTTGCAGGGATGTTGCTGAGGTGACGGTCAGGGACCTTGTTTCCTTTTTTCAGGATCCTGCAGCATCGTACTTCACATCTGCGCTTGGCATAAGATACGATGAATACGACAGCACGCTGGAGGAAACCGAAATCTTTGAAACCGATAACCTTCAGCAATGGATAATAAAGTCTGAGCTGCTGAATGATGGCGGCGACATCAGAAAATACATCGACAAAGGCATTAAGGAAGGCAGGCTGCCTCTTAAAGCAGCGGCAGAAATACTCGTTGAAGATCTTAACGGTGAGCTGGTGCTGCTCAGGGAAACACTGAAACAGGTAATCAGGAACTGGGAGAAATCGGGTGTTTCCATCGATTCATGCATTGGAGGCATCCGGATCACCGGCATTATTGATGGCATATACGGTGATGAGTTTATATACTATACACTTTCATCGTACGAACCTAAGCACAAGGTCGAAGCATACATCAAATCCCTTCTGCTTTTTGCAGCCGGCGCCGTCAGCTCGGCTCTGTTTGTGAACAGGGAGGGATGCATTGCACATATCCCGTTTCGCAGCTCACAGGAGGCTGAAGCATCGCTGAAATATCTTCTCGGTTACTATGCCGAAGGATGTGCCAGACCCTTGCTGTTCACTCTCTCTGCAGCTGAGAAGAGCCTGGATGAAAATGCAGGTGACGAGGATTTAAAAAAGGAGATCGTGAAGGCTGCCCATCCGAACTGGAAAAGCAGCATGCCACCAAATGAATATATCCTGGCGCTTGAAAGGGATGGCCTCCTTGACAGATTCGGACCGGAGGACTCTGACAAAATCCGGGAGATCGCAATTCAGCTGGCAATAAATCAATTTTGAAAAATGGAAGTATTCGATGTAATGAATGTGAGGCTTGCCGGCAGGAACATGGTCGAGGCGAGCGCAGGGACAGGCAAAACATACTCGATTGCCGCGATGGTACTGAGGCTGATCCTGGAACAGGATATTCCGGCAGGAAGGATCCTGATGGTAACGTTCACAAAATCAGCAGTCGCAGAGCTCGAGTCGAGGGTACGAATGTTTATCAGGCATGCATACAGGTACTCATTGAATACCGGCAACACAGACAATATCATAATGCAGCTGGTAGACAGAACGGGCAGGGAGCTCTCTGCCAAAAGGCTGCGCAGGGCCGTCGAAAGCCTCGACGAACTTGCAGTAATGACTATTCACAGCTTTTGTGAACAGAGCCTCATGCAGTACCCGTTTGAAACTTCACAGCCGTTCAGGTTCGAGATAGCGCCTGATGTTACGGATATACTCGATCAGACGGTGAATGAATACTGGAGAAAGAAGATAACTGTCCTGGACAAGGACCTCTTCAGGGTGGTTTCTGAACAGATCAGCCGCAGAGCTGTCAGGGAAGTGCTTAAGAAAGGGCTGGATGGCAGAAAATACATATGCGGCAACACAGAAGCCACTATTGATGATCTGAAAAGAACAATTGAATTAAAAAATGCTGCTTCCGGGAAATTTCACGATCATGTTAAGAATAACCTCGATAATATAAAAAACAGGAAGCTTACCGGTTTTGCGAAAAAATTCGTTGATAAGAATTCAGGATCTTACCTGGCATTCATTGACGCTTATATTGAAGGCTTTGAAAAAAAGACACAATATATCGAAACATCATTCCCCCAGGAATATAATCTGTGCAAGGCCTACATGGACCAGAAAGTGGCGCTTCTTCAGCTTGCCTGCGATTACGTTTACCATATGTACAGCCTTGCTCTTCAAGATCTTACCGGCAGAGTTGAGGAATTTAAGAAAAGAAGGTTAATAATCGACTTCAACGACCAGGTAATGCTGCTGCACAAGGCCGTCTGCAGCGGGACCGTATCCGGCTGTCTCAAATCAAAATATGATGCCGTTTTCATAGATGAATTCCAGGATACCGACAGGGAGCAATATGAGATCTTCAGCAAAGTGTTCGAGGGTAAGACGATCTTTTATATAGGTGATCCCAAACAATCGATCTATGCATGGCGTAAAGCTGATATGGAAACCTATAAAAATGCAAGAGCTGAAGTTGATTCAGCGTATACGATGGATCTCAATTTCCGGTCGACTGAAAAGCTTATCGGGGCGCTTAATGCCTTTTTTTCGATCGATAATCCTTTTTATGACAGGGGAATCCCATACTCAAATGTCAGAAGAGGGCTTGAAAACCCGGGATTGATGACAGAAAACAACATTGAGACGGACCCTTTCGAGGTTTACGGGTTCAATAACAAGGACCATATCCGGGAATTTGTCACATCGGAGATAAAGAGGCTTCTTAACGGGAACACGGCAAAGATAAACGGGCATAATGTAAAAGCCCCTGACATTGCTGTGATCGTACGCACCAATGCAGAAGCAGCCGAGATTAAGAAGTGCCTTGCCCTGGCGAACATACCTGCCATAACGATCGACAATACAAAGGTAATGTCCACATACCAGGCACGCATGATCAGGTACCTGATGGATGCAGTCATCCGGCCTTCAAGAGGTTCCATAAACAGGGTGCTGCTTAACAAATGCTTCGGGATCAGCCTCGATCTGCTCACAAAGCTTGACGAAGAGGAACACCTGGAAAATTTTATAAAGCTGAAGCAGGTATGGAACGATTCCGGAATATATAATATGCTTACTGAATTCTTTGACCTTTATAAGCTCAGGCATTATGGACTTTTGCAGGAAATCGAGGGACAGAGAACAATAACCAACTTTTACCATATCGCTGAAATACTCCATCAGCGGGAGCTTAAAAGCAGGTGCACTCCCAATGAGCTGTTTGCATGGAGCCTGCGTGCAGAAGATGAAATAAATGAAGAATACGAACAAAGGATCGAAAGCCAGGAGGCAGCTGTGAAGATTGCCACAATCCATAAATGCAAGGGGCTTACCTTCAATATTGTCTTTGCGCCTCACCTCGACCTGGGTGTCGACGAAAAAGAACTTTATGATTTCCGTGAAAACGGCGTGTACTGGTTCACACACAGGCCCTCGGAAGACCAGAAGGTAAAATGGCATGATCAGATCGAGCAGGAAAACAGGAGACTCATATATGTCGCTTTGACCCGCGCCCGTTACAAAAACTACGTATGCATCAGCAACTCAAACCAATGCAAAGGAACTTCGATCAAGATATTCAATGCCTTCGGTCAAAAGGAATGGACGGCGCAGGATATTCCGCAGAATACCCTTCCACAACCGGGACATGGACAGTTTGTTCCGCGAAAATACAATGGGAGTGAGATAAAAAATGAATCAGGGATCCACAGCTTCAGCTCCCTGAACACGAGCCATTTCCCTGTGCCTTTTGAAAAGATGATCCGGGATGAGCACAATTATGAATTTTTTATCTTCCAGGAACTCAGCAGGGGCGCGAATACCGGGACAGCGCTCCACAGCATATTCGAAAAACTGGATTTCAGCAGTGAAGAAACCTGGATGTCAACACTGAAGGACCGTGCAATCTATTTTCCAGGCATAATAAGTGAAGACCGGATCGGGAACTTCCTCCTGATGGTAAATCATGCAATGAATTCATACGTCTCCTGCAACGGAGAAACATTCAGGATCAGGGACATCAGGAGTGACCGCAAGCTCGCCGAGCCGGAGTTTTACTTTTCCATAAACAATGTGAGCAAGCGCGTACTGGACGAGATACTGCCTGACGACACCATTATTCCGGGAGATGCCGGTATTGCAGGATTGATGACCGGAGCGATGGACCTGGTATTCGGGCATAGAGGCAAATACTACATCCTGGACTGGAAATCGAACCACCTGGGCAACTCTGTTAATGATTACGGGTATGACGGTATGAAGAAGGCTATGGAGGACAACAACTACAACCTCCAGTATCACATTTACACCGTGGCGCTGAAGAGATGGCTCGAAAGCAGGGGCATCGATTTTTACAACAGCTTCGGCGGAGTGATCTATGTATTCCTCAGGGGTGTGCGCGAAGGAAAGGATACTGGCATCTATACTGCCAAACCCGGTAGAGAGATAATTGATAATCTTGACAATGCGCTGAGCGGCAATCTTCAGAAGACATAAGCTTCAATATTAAAATTTCAGAGCTCCTCAAATACCTTGAGGGGCTGTGTTCTATTTTTGCAGGGATCAATACCTGACCTATGAAAGCAGATAAGAACAGAATGTATGCGGATATCGATTTTCTGACCTCTCTTCAGCCTGCCAGGCATTACCTGAACACGGAGTCGCTCGGGAAAGCCACTGACTACATTTCAGACCAATTAATAAAAGCCGGGCTTCAGCCTGAAAGGCAGACATGGAGCTTCAGCACGAGGCAATACAGCAATATAGTAGCGAAGTACAAGCGCGGGGAAAAGAAAAGGATGGTGATCGGCGCCCATTACGACGTTGCAGGCGACCAGCCGGGGGCGGACGATAATGCAAGCGGTATTGCAGGCCTCCTCGAAACGGCCAGGCTGATAAGTGCAGAAAACAGCGTAACAGGTTTTGGCATCGACTTCGTCGCATACTGCCTCGAGGAGCCTCCCTTTTTCGGGACAATAAACATGGGGAGCTACATTCATGCCAGGTCGCTGAACGAAAGCAAGACAAATGTGATGGGAATGATTGGCTATGAGATGATCGGCTATTTTTCGGATGAAAGGAATTCCCAGTCCTTCCCCGATCCCAGGCTCAAACTCAAATATCCCTCGACAGGCAATTTTATCATGGTTGTCGGCATAGAGGAGCATTGTGACTTTAACAAAAAAGTACACAGGCTCATGAAAAAGGATTCGGAGATCGATGTCCGGATGATCAGCTTCCCCTCCCCCGACTCGCTGGCCGGCATGTCGGATCAAAGGAACTACTGGAAGTTCGGCTATAAGGCTGTGATGATAAACGACACTGCGGAGTTCCGGAATAAAAACTATCACTGTGAATCCGACACAATAGACACACTCGATTTTACCAGGATGGCGCAGGTGGTGGATGGGGTGTGCAATGCGGTGAGATATGAACGGGGGTAATCGGTAATCGGTAATCGGTAATCGGTGTGGTTTACAGAAAGTAAAAAATGACAAATATTAGAACACGAGACGTATTAATACAAAAATGCGAATATGTTGGCAGAATGCTGCAATCAATGATTGATAAGTCAGATCAATTCTGTTGTAAAGTCTGAACGTATGCCGATTACCGATTACTGATTACCGATTACTGATTACCGATTACTGATTACACCAAAATCGCGACACCAATATAAGAATTAACAATATGGCAGTAAAAGATTTACTTAGGCCGAAGGCCAAGGCAGAGATCATAAGATCGCTCCGCCAACTGTCGCTCGATCCGGAACTCCTCGGGATGATGGAGGAGGATCATGAGGTTTACTCAGTGGTGACAGGAATACTTTCCTTATCCGGGCTGACGCCGCAGGAACGGGTTTTCCTTGTGAACAGGTTTGCGGAGATAATGAGGAGGGAGCGGTAGTCAATCACATTTTATATTTCTGAAAACATTGTTATCTTTCATTTCCTGAATAGGTAAATTTATCATCTCATGAAGAAATCGACAAAAGAAGAACTGGAA
>DATGWQ010000267.1:0-1989 GCA_035299385.1 Bacteroidales bacterium
TGTCACAGGTGAACGTACAAAACTCACAAGTGACGGAGTTTTTGTCTTCATCGGCATGAAACCCAACATTGACCTGTTCCGGGATAAGCTCACTCTTGACAAATGGGGGTTTATAGCAACAGATGAGGACAGGCAGACAAACATACCGGGAGTTTACGCCGTTGGTGATGTGATCAGCAAGAAATACAGGCAGATCACAACTGCTGTTGCGGATGGTACCATAGCTGCAATGGCCATAGCAAAAGAGCTTTCTTAAACTTTAAAATATTATGCTGAAAAATGTTGGTTCATTTCTCCCGGCGCTGGCGGGGGTGCTGCTCATCACCGCAGTGGCAGGCATATGCCCGCTCTATATGCTTTTCGGCCTCAGGACAAGGAAAGCTGAAAAGTAGATAATCCGCATACATGATGCAAACCGTGAACAAAAGACACTGGTACGACGGGTTCATTTATGACAGACTCCTTGCGCCCAACCAGAAAGGATCGTTTGAAAGAATTTCAGAACTGATCCCTGAAAACTCCGATGTGCTCGATATAGGCTGCGGTACCGGACGCCTGGCATTCAGGCTTGCTGAAAAATGCAGGTCCGTTACCGCCATCGATCTGTCTGAGACTAATATCCGCACAGCTGAAAGGACAAAAAAAGAAAACAGCACGGATAACATAAATTTTATTCACACAAGCCTTTCCGCCTTTCTCCTGCTTCACCCAAAGCATTTCGATTATGCAGTTCTGTCATATATACTTCATGAAGTTTCAGATGAGGAAAGGAGTCAGATCCTCAGGGAAGCTTCATCAGTCTCAGATAAAATTATTGTCAGTGATCATAAGCCTGATACAATTCCATCTGCAAGGATAGTCAGGGAGGTGATGGAGTTTTTCGCCGGGAAAGATCACTATTCAAGCTACAGGAGCTATATCCGGAATAACGGGATATCTGATCTGACCGGCAAGGCCGGACTCAGGATCATTCGCCAGGAAACCTTCAGATCTCATCTGCAGATATCCGTCCTCCAGAAGGTGCTCAGGGTCTGACATAATCCGGGCTTGTCCAGGAAACAGGTCTTTTCTCCCATGAAAGTTTCAATACGATATCGCTGAAATGATCGACCAGGGACGACATATTCCCAAAATCAAATAAATCCGCTTCATCAGAAGCCCGGTGAAGATAAGACGGAATGGTGGATGTGGCGAAAGTTCCCGACGGTATACCGGTGTGCCTGCCATTCTTTGATGAAATGGCTGAAAAAGAAATATTGTCAGACATCAGGAAAAGGCTGTTTGTAATACTGATTGTGTCAACCAGCCTGAACCCTGTTCCTTTTTCATATTCTTTTATTATGTCATCCAGGTCTGAATATGGGCATCCTGTCATGTAATATTTGTTCTTCCCGAGAAGCTCAGAATGTCCTGTCATCTCGAAGTTTATATCAGCGTAAATACTTCTGACCGGTACGGGGCAATGCGATATAAAATATTCTGAACCTTTCACACCGTGCTCTTCTCCGCTGAAAGCAACAAAAATAAGAGACCTCCCCTGCTTCAGTCCTGAGTCCTTAATGTATTTTGCAATCCCAAGCAGGGTTGCTGTTCCTGCGGCATTATCGTCGGCGCCGTTAAATACTGAATCTGCACCGCCCGGGTTCATTCCTATATGATCGAAGTGGGCGCTTACAACAATAAACTGGCTTTTCAGAGCCGGATCTGATCCTTCAATATACCCGATTACATTTCTTTCGCTTATTTCACCGGATCTTGATTTATAGACGTACTTCTGGATATAATCCGGGGCAGAGCTAAACTGCCCCATTCCATCCTCTCTGAACTGTGAAGCGATCCAGGCAGCTGCAGCGGCCATCTGGGGAGAGCCGTTGTTTCTTCCTTTCATATCGTCAGAGGAAAGAAAAGTTACCCATTCTTTCAGCAGTTCAGGAGTAATTACCGTTTTTTTCTCCCTTTGCCAGGGGAGAAGGATCGTTATGATTAATG
>DATGWQ010000268.1:0-149296 GCA_035299385.1 Bacteroidales bacterium
CGGTGACAGAAAGCGATGGAGGCAAATCAGGTCTTGGAGTTGTTACTGGATTATTTGCTGGTGGAGTATCAAACTCCAATGATAAAACGAATAGTAGCGTTAGCACGATAAAATTCAAAATTCCTGTTGCGTTACCATCAAGTGATACTCCAACAAAGTACAAGCCAGCACCAGTAACAATCCCTGTATGAGAATTAATTTGCATTGAATTTTTGAGCAAGTTGACACATTTCCCTGCTTATTGTTGTATCCAGTATCCTGGCGTACTTCTTGGTCATGTTCAAACTTGAGTGTCCCAGCATCTTGGAGACGCTCTCCATAGAGATATTGTTGGCGAGAGTTACAGTAGTCGCGAAAGTGTGCCTGGCGCAGTGGGTGGTCAGGTTTTTAGTTATTCCACACAGATCTGCAACCTCTTTCAGGTATGCATTCATTTTCTGGTTGGAAGGTACAGGAAGAAGGACGCCTCTCTTGACGCATGTGCTATTATAGGTATATCGATTTATTATCTCTCTTGCTACCGGCAGGAGCGGGATATGAGCCCATTGCTTTGATTTGTGACGCTGCTTCCTGATCCATAGGTTACCATCCACACCTGTTTCGATGTCCTTTGCACAAAGGGATTTTGCATCGATATACGCCAGTCCTGTGAAGCAACTGAACAGAAAGACATCCCTGACCTGAGCGATCCTGTCTATGACAATCTTCTTCCGTATTAGAGCATTCATCTCATCCTGGGTTAAGAATTCCTTGTTTACATCCTCCAGCCTGAACTTGATACTCCTGAATGGATTCTTCCTGATCCAATCGTTATTGAGCGCGTAACGGATGATCTTGCCAAAATTCCTTATGTACTTGACCGTGGAGTTGTTTGCACAGCTACATTTCACTCTCAGGTAGGAGTCGTACTTGACAATGAAAGCATGATCAATATCCCTGAAAGCATAGTCATTCCGGTGGTATGTTTCACGTATGAAGTCTTCCAGATGCTTCCGTGAAGTGACATGCCTTTCCCAGGTCCCATGAGCAATGCCCTTGCCAATCATCTGCTTCATGCTGTCATTGTGTTCCTGGTAGACCTGAAGCACCATTCTTTCTTCTTCTCCAGGCTTACGCACGAAAGCATTCCTGAGCGCAATGGCAGTCACCTGTTCTTTTTTCTCCATAAGCTCGCGTTGATACTGATAAATTTGCTGCCTGATCTGATCCAGGTACTCATTAAGCTCAGCGCTACTTGAATCAGTTGCCCTGGCGCATCCTCTTTGTGTATTCCAATGTCGGGGCAGAGTGCTCCGGTTGATAGCAGTCTCAGCACGCTTTCCATCTACGGTAATCCTGACATAGATGGGTGCTTCACCGGTTTTAAGCAGTTTGGTCTTCCTGATATAAAACAGGATTGAAAGTGTCCATTTTTTCATATAGCCAACAATTTGATTTTCATTGTACTTACGGCTAATTCGGTGGACTGAAATTCAGGGATAAAAAAAGTCCACCTATTTTGCCACCGAATGGTGACAAATAGGGGAGACCCTTAAAAACAGAAAACCCTGAGAATCAATCTTCTCAGGGTTTGTAATTTGCTGATTTACAGCTTTTTGCGGAGAAAGAGGGATTCGAACCCCCGGTCCACCGATAGGCGGACAACGGTTTTCAAGACCGCCGCATTCGACCACTCTGCCATTTCTCCCTTTGCCCGCCGTTGCTTTAGCGAAGGTGGGCCTTCTTCCGCCGAAGCCTGGCGAAGGCGGACCTTCACTTAGTTTCTTCAGCGCTCTTTAGTAGTTTGGGTGAAATCAGGATACTCCTGAAATGTCGCCGCAAATATAACGTTTTTTGCTTTTCGCCCTGCTCAGAAGTCACAGCTTTTCGGAAAAAATCGTAAATAGACTGAAAATCAGAGAATTAGGGCATTTTATTAACACGATATGAACATGATGCGACCGAGAAATGACGGAAATGGCGGTAGAATGCCACGAAGAAGCTTATACATAATTTCTGGCTTCTTTATAAATAAATATGTGTTTTCAGCCTGAAAGTGGCATTATTTGTGCAAAAAGTGCAAAATAAATTTGCATATGATAAATAATAAAATAAATTTGTATTTAAATAGCAAGATTGTTCTAACCCTTAAATCTTTCGTTATGACAAAAAAAGAATTAGTAAAAGCCATTTCCGATGATGCCAGCCTTTCAATCAAGGATGCCGGTAAAGCTCTCAATGCATTTGTTGTAGCTTTCGGAAAATCAATGAAAAAAGGCTCAAGAATTCAGCTCCCTGGTATGGGAACTTTCAAAGTTGACAAAAGAAGTGCAAGAGTTGTCCGCAACCCTCGTACCGGCCAGAAACTGAATGTTCCTGCCAAGAAAGTTGTTAAATTCAAAGCAGCTCCGGCACTTAACAAAGGTTTGTAATTCCGCATAATGGGATTGCTGAAAAGGGGTGTGCTTGCTACACCCCTTTTTTTTGTCTTTTATACCTGTGCAGATAGGAGCGGGTTGAACTTTTTTTATTACTTTTGAAGTTGAAAATCCCTTCAATCAGGCAGTATGAATTGTATTATAGTTGATGACGATAAGATTAGCTGTAAGATCATTGAAGGGTATGTTCAGAAATATTCGACACTGAATCTTGCAGGAACCTACAACGATGCTGTCGAAGCAAGGAATATCCTCACACGCAGACGCGACATTGACCTTATCTTCCTCGATATAATGATGCCCGAGATGAACGGCTTCGATTTTATAGGAAGCCTCGAATCTCCTCCCAATATTATTGTAATATCATCCGCGGAAGAGCATGCCCTTCGCGCTTTCGATTTCAACGTCGTCGATTACCTGCTTAAACCAATATCCTATGCCCGCTTTTGCAAGGCAATCGATAAGGTTGAACGCTATTTCGGAAGAAAGGAAGCAGCAAAAACAGGAGAAGAGGAAATATTTATTAAAAGCGGTTCATCGCTGATAAAGCTGAAAATCCGCGATATCGTTTATGTGGAAGCGCTTGAAAACTATGTCACTCTCAATACCAGTGATGAGAAATATACCATTCATTTTACGATGAAAGCTATCGAAAGCCAGCTGCCCACAGGTATTTTTGTCAGGGTTCACCGGTCCTTTATTGTCAACAAAACCATGATCCAGTCAATCAGGGAAAATACTCTTGAACTGAATCTCGGCAATACCGTAAAAAGCATCCCGGTCGGGAAATCTTACCGCGATTCACTTCTCGGTGAAATCAATGTTATGGCAAAATAGCAGCCTTCCCCGTAATGCTTACAAACCGACAGATCTTTCTCAGCTACCTTGCCCAGACTTCAGAATCACCCATGATGCTGGAAATTGCATCTGCCAAAGGCGTGTTCATGTACGGACCGTCGGGCGAAAAATATATTGATCTTATTTCGGGGGTGTCTGTAAGCAATACCGGACATTGCCATCCCTGTGTAGTCGATGCCGTAAAGAAACAGGCTGAAACATATTTTCACCTGATGGTGTATGGCGAGATGATCCAGAGCCCCCAGGTCAGGTATGCAGAGCAGCTTGCTCGTATTCTCCCCGACTCTCTCTCAAGCTGTTATTTTGTAAATTCCGGAAGTGAGGCAGTGGAAGGAGCCATGAAGCTTGCAAAAAGATTTACAGGAAGGAGCAGGATCATCTCTTTCAAAAATTCCTATCACGGGAGCACTCACGGTGCCCTGAGCATCCAGGGCAGTGAAAGATTTAAAAATGCATTCCGCCCTCTTCTTCCCGATACTTTGCAGATAGTTTTCGATGAAAAAGCCCTCGGTGCAATTGATGATAAAACAGCATGTGTTGTCATTGAAACTGTTCAGGGTGAAGCAGGGGTGATCGATCCCGGAAAGGCTTTCCTTACAGAATTGCGAAATAGATGTTCGAAGCACGGCGCACTGCTTGTTATGGATGAGATTCAGACCGGCTTTGGCAGAACCGGCCTAATGTTTGCTTTCGAACGCGCCGGTGTGATACCCGACATTCTTCTGCTTGCAAAATCACTTGGAGGCGGAATGCCGCTTGGTGCATTCATCTCGTCACGGGAGATCATGTCTTCGCTCGCAAAGGACCCGGTACTCGGTCATATTACCACTTTCGGCGGCCATCCCGTATGCTGCGCCGCAGGCCTGGCAGCACTCGAGGTTATTATAAAGGAAAACCTTATCGGAAACTGCAAACTCAGGTCAGCACAGGTGAAGAAACTTCTGCAGCATCATCTCATAAAAGAGATCAGGGGAGAAGGACTGCTCCTTGCAGTGCAGCTTTCACATCCCGAATATGTTGCATACTGTGTGAAGCATGCTCCTGAATATGGCATTATTCTTGATTACTTTCTTTTCTGTGAGGATGCCTTCAGGATATCTCCTCCGCTGGTAATTAACGAGGATGAAATGCGTACAGGATGCAAAATGGTGTTGAAGCTTCTCGATGATGCGTCCGTCAAAGTGAACCTGAAATGAAAAACTTCACATCATATCTCCTGCTGACTTTTCTCTTTGCAGGGGTTCTGTGCGCACAGGAAAAATATCCTGTTCAGAATGATGTCATAACAGGTTTGTTTTCCAGGCTGACAGAAAGTACAAATGATCCTGAAAGACAGCAAATCAATGATTCCATAAAGCAATTTGCACGTGAATATGCCGCTTCCGAAACGGTCTTCAGCTTCAATTACGATGCACGCTACCTCGGACAGGTAACTTCTCCCGACTCACTTGTGAAGATCATAACCTGGAACCTCCTTCTTGAATCCGGTAAAAACGAATTTTTCTGTTTTCTTGTGAAGAAAGAAACGAATACGGGGAACAGCATCTCTGAGCTAACCGGTGAATTCAGCGACAAGCCCCTGCTTTCAGATACAACTTACACAATTTCCGATTGGTACGGGGCTCTTTATTATGATATTCATCCCTTGCCTGACGGCAAAAAGAACTGCTGGGTCGTTCTTGGGCTCGATTATGGCAGCTCTGACATTTCAAGGAAGATAGTCGATGTAATAAGTTTTGAAGACCAAAAGCCTGTTTTTGGGAAAAAAATATTCCGGGATCCTGAGGGATTGAGGTACAGGCATGTATTCGAGTACTCTTCACTGGGATCAATGACTCTCCGTTTTGCTTCTGACTCGACAATAGTGTTCGATCATCTCGTGCCAATATCCGCGGATAGGGGGAAAACATACCTGGGTCCTGACTTCTCTTATGATTCCTATACCTTTTCTGATGGTAAATGGATTTTTAAATTGAATGTTGATGCCAGAAATAAAGAGTAAATTGTAACTTGGCATTATGGCAAAGGGCATAAAAACTCACTTGTTCCTGCTTGACGACTATCGTTCCTTTACAGGGGATGTCAGGAAAAAATTCAGTGATTCTTCAAGGTATGCCATTGATTCATTCCAGGCAAAAGATGAGTTCCTGAGAAAGCTCGCGTCCGAAAGGCAATCAAATGCCTGTAAAATAGCTGTACTGGGAATACATGATCCTAACGGAGCCGACCAGCTCCTTTCCGAATTAAGAAAAGCAGACGCGCATTCAGGTATAATATTCCTTTGTCCGCCTGATAAGATAGAGGATGCCCGGAAGAATGTGAATCTCAATGTTGATTGCTTCATACCGCTTAACGGCAATGCGATCCTGCGAATCCACAACACAGTTAAAAAACTGTTCAGTGAGCATTACCTGAATATCTACAGGAAAAGGAGAAACCGGTCGCTGCTTGCCCTGCTTGCTTTTATTATATTAACCGGTTTGGCCATTCTGATTGCATCCCTGAAGTTTCCTGAATATTTCTAGAGTGATTTATGCGAAGAATTCATCCTGGATTCTCACTGAAATTCATTTTCGCTGGATTTTCCCTTTGTGTCCTTTGTGACTAACTTTGTGTCCTTTGTGGTTAATTTGTCTGCACAATGACTATTTGTCAGTATTGTCCTGTCGGCACATATTTTGAAACACCTTGCCGGAAAATTCATGTTTAACATAAACTAATTCAGATATGGAAACCGGAAAGATTGGCGTAACGACCGAGAACATTTTCCCTATTATCAAAAAATTCCTCTACTCGGATCATGAAATATTCCTTAGGGAGCTTATCTCAAATGCTGTCGATGCAACGCAGAAACTGAAAACGCTGGCTTCGGTCGGCGAATACAAAGGTGATCTCAGCGACACGCGCATCAGCGTTTCGGTTGACAAGAAGAAGAAAACAATCACTGTCTCGGACCATGGAATAGGCATGACGAAAGACGAGCTGGACAAATACCTGAACCAGATCGCTTTTTCAAGCGCTAATGATTTCCTGGAAAAGTATAAGGATCAGATCAATTCGATCATAGGCCATTTCGGGCTTGGGTTTTATTCATCTTTCATGGTATCGGATAAAGTTGAAGTCGTGACGAAATCATACCTGGAGGGATCGCAGCCTGTTAAGTGGACATGCGATGGAAGCCCCGAGTATACAATTGAAGAAACCACAAAGGACACGGTCGGTACCGATGTGATCCTTCATATTGACAAGGAATCGAAAGATTTCCTCGAGGAAAGCAGGATAGAGCAGCTGCTTAAGAAATACTGCAAGTTCCTGCCTGTTGAAATCGCATTCGGAAAAGAGCAGGAATGGAAAGATGGAAAGTATGTCGATACCGGCAAGGACAAGATCATAAATAATACGAAGCCTGCATGGACACTCAAACCTTCGGAGCTTAAGGAAGAGGATTACATGAATTTTTACAGGGAGCTCTATCCTTCCGGCGATGAACCACTCTTCCATATTCATCTGAACGTCGATTACCCGTTCAAGCTTACGGGCATATTGTATTTCCCGAAAATCAAAAGCAATATTGAAATCCAGAAGAACAAGATCCAGCTTTATTCCAACCAGGTCTTCGTAACGGATTCTGTTGAAGGCATTGTTCCCGAATTCCTTACATTGCTTCATGGAGTTATCGATTCGCCCGATATACCGCTTAATGTGTCGAGAAGCTACCTTCAGAGCGATCAGAATGTAAAGAAGATCTCAGCCCATATCACAAAGAAAGTAGCAGACAGGCTGAATGATATCTTCAAGAATACCCGTGACGATTTCGAAAAGAAATGGGACAACCTTAAGCTGTTCATAGAATATGGAATGCTGACGGAGGAAAAATTCTATGAGAAAGCTGTTAAATTTTTCCTCCTTAAAAATACCGAAGACAAATATTTCACCTTTGAAGAATACGAAAAGCTTATAAAGGAAAACCAGACTGACAGGAACAAGACGCTCATTTATCTTTATACTACGAACAAAACAGATCAGCACTCATATATTGAGAATGCAAGGAATAAAGGTTATGATGTGCTCAATATGGATGGCCAGCTCGATGTGCATTTTATAAATCATCAGGAAACAAAACTGAAGGAGTCCAGGTTCGTCAGGGTAGATTCAGATGTTATCGACAAGCTGATACAGAAAGAAGATACGAAGAAATCAAAGATGTCGACCGAAGACCAGGAGGATTTAAAGAGCGTATTCTCCGTAAAAGCCAAATCCAAAGACATATATAATGTTACAGTTGAAAACCTTGATGAAAAAGACTCACCGGTAATCATCACACAGTCCGAATTCATGCGCAGGATGAAAGAGATGTCGTCGATGGGTGGAGGAATGAACTTTTACGGCGAGATGCCCGACAGCTACAATGTGGTGCTGAACTCGAATCATCCTCTGATAGTTAAGACAGCTGAGGATATGAAATCCAGCGAGGGTGCAAAGCTTGCTGAAAACGCCATAGAGAGGAAGAATCTGAAGGAACAGGTTGAATTTCTTGAGAAGGATCATAAGAAGAAGAAACCTGAAGAGGTCAGCCAGGCTGAAAAGGATGATGTGGAAAAACTCCGTAAAGAGCTTGATGAAATCGAGAATGCAAGAAAGAATATCCTTGAAGCTTACGGTAGCGGGAATAAGGTAGTGAAGCAGCTTATTGACCTGGCTCTCCTTGCCAACAACATGCTCAGGGGAGAGGAGTTGAGCACATTTGTGAAGAGAAGCGTGGAGTTGCTGTAACCCTTCAGCTGCACAAACTGGGTGGCTCTACATGATCCTGCCGATCTCCGCCTTTACATAATCGATTGCGGCCCGTGTGGGTTCTTTCTCGAGCTCCATTATTTTTTCGAGGAGCTGCTTGCTCAGAGCCATTCCCGGAGAGCTGGCCGGAAGCTTTTCAAATTCAGTGTTGATCAGCTTAATCATGTTGGAGCGTGCATTGCGCACAACTTCCCAGGCCTGGGGACTCATGTAAACCTGCTGTGAAAGGTTATGCTCGAATTCACTTCGTATTGTGGACAGCAGTGCAGAATGAAGCTGGGGCGCTGTCATATCGGGCGTGCTTACCCTTACAAGCAGAGACTCGAGTGATATTCTTTCAAGGAAAAGAACGATCCTCTCATATGCCTGCAACCTGACCGGAGTTATTGTCCTTGAATTCTGAAGTATGATCTCCTGCCGTCTCCTGTCCTGGTCGGCTTTAAGAGCGTTCCTCAGAACAAGCCATGCAGTCAGCATTACAAGCAGCGCAGGAATTGTAATTTTAAGAATATCATAAAAGGTTTCCATTGTCTGATTTTTACTATACAAAACTACATTTTTTTTGATGAATTTTACTCATAACCCATCCCTGCCCTTTGCTCCCTGCTCCATGCTCCCTGGTCCCTGCCTCTGTGTTCCTCCGTGTTCTCCGTGTCTCCGTGTTTTTTTTTCTTTCCTGCTTTTATCTTTTTACATTTGTCTTTTATCTCTTAATACCGCATCACTATGGAATACCTTTCCGACAGGATCAAAACAATGGCAGTGTCCGCCACCCTTGCCATGGCCCAGAAAAGCAGGGAGCTCAAGGCTAAGGGGTTAGATGTCATCAGCCTGAGCCTTGGGGAGCCGGATTTTAACACACCGGATCACATCAAGGAGGCTGCAAAAAAAGCTATCGACGACAATTACTCAAAATATCCTCCCGTTCCGGGTTATAACGATCTGCGTGAAGCAATTTCAGCGAAATTCAAAAAGGAGAACGGTCTTAATTATTCACCTGAGCAGATTATCGTGTCCGGCGGTGGCAAGCATTCACTGATCAATGTCATCCTGTCGATAGTGAACCCGGGCGATGAGGTCATAATCCTCGCTCCCTACTGGGTGAGCTATTATGACCAGATAAAGCTTGCGGATGGCATACCGGTGGTTGTGGAGGCCAAACTTGACAATGATTTTAAGGTCACACCAGCACAAATTGAAAAGGCAATCACCGCGAAGACCAGGCTGGTCATATTCAATTCTCCCTCCAATCCCACGGGAATGGTCTATACCCGCGATGAAATGGAGGCAATCGCAAAGGTTGTTGCGAAGCATGAAGGTGTTTTTGTGATCTCGGATGAGATCTATGAGCATATCATTTTTGAAGGAAGTCATACAAGCATGGCTTCATTTGATTTTATATTCGACAGGGTTATAACAGTCAATGGCGTATCAAAGGGATATGCAATGACAGGATGGAGGATAGGGTATATCGGGGCGCCGCTTTGGATTGCTAAGGCATGCAACAAGCTCCAGGGACAGTTCACATCGGGTGTGTGCTCGATAGCCCAGCGGGCCGCACTGGCTGCCGTGACAGGCGGAAATGAGTCGCAGCAAAAAATGAGGGAAGCATTCCTGAGGCGCCGTGACCTGGTTTGTGGCCTGCTTCATGACATAAAAGGATTGAAGGTCAGGGTTCCTCAGGGCGCATTCTATGTAATGCCTGATATAAGCTATTATCTCGGGAAATCTGATGGCAGCACAACTGTAAAGACCTCGGATGATCTGGCTTTATACCTTCTCGACAAGGCGCAGGTGGCAGTAGTCGGAGGAGATTCCTTCGGCGCTCCCGATTGTATAAGGATTTCTTACGCCACCTCGGATGAGCTGCTGGTAGAAGCTATTAAGAGAATAAAATTTGCTCTTGAGAAGTTAAAATAGTTTCACAGAGGAGCACAGAGCTACACAGAGTTTTAATTTATTTCTCCGTGACCCTCTGTGTTTCTCTGTGGTTCTCTGTGTAACTTAAGCTTTAGTAATTAGCTGCCATCAGCTCGAAATAAGCTTCCGGGTGTCCGCATGCGGGGCAGTTCTTAAGCGCCCTGGCTCCAAAATGGATGTACCCGCATTTCCTGCAATACCAGAAAACTTTCTCACCGCGCTGGAATACTTTGTCCTGCATTACATTTTCAAGCAGCTTGCGATACCTGTCCTCATGGCCCTTCTCTGCAGCTGCAATTGCTTTGAATGCAGTGGCTATCTGCGGAAATCCCTCACTCTCGGCTATCTTAGCGAATTCAGGGTAAATAAGGGTGCATTCCTCATGTTCGCCCTCGGCTGCAGCCAGGAGATTGCCTTTTGTAGAATCGGTTTTCCCCGCAGGGTATGTTGCAGTGATCTCAAGCATGCCGCCTTCCAGGAATCTGAAGAACCTTTTTGCATGCTGCTGCTCCTGCAGTGCAGTTTCGGTGAAGATTGCGGATATCTGCTCGTACCCTTCCTCCTTTGCAACCTTGGCAGCAAATTCATACCTGTTCTTTGCCTGTGATTCACCGGCAAAAGCTTTGAGAAGATTTTTCTCGGTCTGTGTTCCCCTGATGCTTTTTTCCATATCGGTAATTTTAAAGTAATCTGAATGTTAACATGCGAAAATAGTGAATTTCACGCAAAGGAGCAATGATCGCAAACTCGAATTTTCTTTACGCTCTACGCTTTACGCTTTACGCTTTACGCTCTACGCTCTACGCTCTACGCTAATCTCATGCCTCACGCCTTTTTCGCAGATGGATCAGCTTCGACTCCTCTCCCCTGAAAAGCCTTTTTATGTTCTTCCTGTGGGTAAAGATTATTGCTATGGCGAGCAGTATTGAGAATATCTTGAAAACCAGTGAAGGTGCACTGAAGATAGTGAACAGGAAAACCGGAAAGGACAAACCTGCGATCATAGAAGCAATCGATACTATTCCTGATATAAGGAATATAACCAGGAAAACTCCTATGCTTGTAAGTGTGAGCCACGGCTGCAATGCAAAGAGAACGCCGAATGCAGTCGCTACTCCCTTGCCTCCTTTAAAACCGGCAAAAACAGGTAAAATGTGCCCTGAAATTGCGATGAGGCCTGCTATGACTTTCAGATTTATCTCGACTGTACTGCCCGGATCGGCACATTTCAAAAATACCGGAAGCATAGTCGCAAAACATCCTTTTGCAAGGTCGATAAGCAGTACAGGTATGCCCGTTTTCCAGCCCAGCACCCTTATGGTGTTTGTTGCCCCGGCATTCCCGCTGCCATGCTCACGCACATCAATTTTGTGAAAGATTCTTCCTATCCAGACTGCTGAGGGTATTGAACCTGCAAGGTAGGCTCCGGCAAAGGCTAATATTACTGTTAAGATATTCATTTTTCAATTAAACTCAGATTTTGGGTCCATGGTTCACCAGTTGGGCTGTTTCTTTATTTGAAGTGAACTTGCTGAAGTTATTTATGAATTTGAAGGCAAGGTCAGTGGCGGCAATGTGCCATTTGATCCTGGATTCCCAAACGTTGCCTGGATCCAGCATTTCGGGGTCTATTCCTTCGATCCTGTCCGGGATGCTTAAATTGAAAACAGGCAGCATGGAGAAACCCGAATTGTTTATTGAGCCGTCGAGGATAGCATTTATTATCCTCCTTGTTACGTTGATGTCAATCCGGTTCCCTGTTCCGTATGGACCCCGCATCCATCCTGTGTTGACAAGCCATGCTTCAGCGTTGTTTTCCTTCATCTTCCTTGTAAGCAAGTTCGCATAGGTTATCGGGTCCAGCATGAGGAAAGCAGCGCCGAAACAAGCTGAGAATGAAGGGAGCGGTTCAATGATCCCTCTCTCGGTACCTGCGATTTTCGCTGTGTAGCCGCTGAGGAAATAATATCTTGTCTGGTCCTCGTCGAGACGGCTGACCGGAGGAAGAACCCCGAAAGCATCTGCGGTCAGAAAGATGACTTTCTTTGCAGGACCGGCCCTGGATACAGGTTTTACAATATTCTTTATATGATAAATAGGGTAGGAGACTCTTGTGTTTTCTGTCTTTGACTGATCATTGAAATCGATTGTTCCGTCGGACAGCACGACAACATTCTCCAGTAAAGCATCGCGTTTTATGGCAGCGTAGATATCCGGCTCATTTTTCCTGCTCAGTTTGATGCATTTTGCGTAGCAGCCACCTTCGAAATTGAATATCCCCTCTTCATCCCATCCATGCTCATCATCACCTATTAGCGCTCTTTCCGGATCAGTGGACAGTGTTGTCTTACCGGTTCCGGACAACCCGAAAAATATAGCCGTGTCGCCGTTTTTTCCAACATTGGCAGAGCAGTGCATCGAGGCTATTCCCCTCAGGGGCATGTAATAATTCATTACCGCAAAAATGCCTTTTTTCATTTCACCGCCATACCATGTCCCACCGACAATAAGCATATTCTCGGTAAGGTTGAACATGACAAAATTTTCCGAATTGAGGCCCTGAGCTTTCCAGTCAGGATTGATGCATTTTGAAGCCATCAGGACCACGAAATTGGGTTTGAACTCCTCCAGCTCTTCCGGTTCGGGCCGTATAAACATATTCTTCACGAAATGCGCCTGCCATGCAACTTCCATCACAAACCTGACATTCAGCCTCGTGTTTTTGTTTGCGCCGCAGAAGCAATCGACCACGTACAGCTTCCTGCCTGAAAGATGACCCGTGGCCAGGTCCTTGCAGTGCTTCCATATTCCGGGAGTCAGTTTTTTGTTATCTGATACAACCGCCCTCTCGGATCTCCACCAGATCGTGTCCCTGGTTTTTTCATCAAAAACGACATATTTGTCTTTGGGCGATCTGCCTGTGAAGATCCCCGTATCGATCGCTATTGCACCATTTTTAGTAATAACTCCCCTTTCGGTTTTCTCCAGCCCCGGTTTGGTCTCTTCGGCAAACAGCGTATTGTATGAAGGCTGATAAAGCAGCTCCGTCACATCATTTATACCGTATTCACTCAGGTCTTTAGAGGTGATCATGTCAGCTATTTACTTACAATTTACAAAATAAATGTCAAAAAAAGAAGAATAATAAAGGGCATCCCTGAGAGATGCCCTTCAAAAATATAAAATCAGATTATTTTCCGTATTTGACTGATGACTGTGCTGCAGCAAGTCTTGCAATCGGAACCCTGAAAGGTGAGCAGCTTACGTAGGTAAGTCCTGTTTTGAAGCAGAACTCGACTGAAGCGGGATCTCCTCCCTGTTCACCGCAGATGCCTACTTTCAGGTCGCTCCTTGTGGAACGGCCTTTCTGAACTGCCATCTGGATGAGCTGGCCGATTCCATCCTGATCTATTGTCTGGAAAGGATCTGCAGTAAGTATCTTCTTATCGAGGTAATCATTCATGAAAGCGCCTGTATCATCGCGGCTGAACCCGAATCCCATCTGTGTAAGGTCGTTCGTACCGAATGAGAAGAACTCGGCGGTCTTTGACATCCTGTCTGCAAGCAGGCATGCGCGCGGGATCTCGATCATTGTTCCGTATTTGTAATCGATGCTCTTCACGCCGAATTTCTGGCATACTTCACCATAAACTCTGTCAACGATCTTCTTTGTGAAATCAAGCTCTGCAACATCGCATGTAACAGGAACCATGATTTCCGGATGAGGCTGTTTGCCTTCCTTGATAAGCTCAACAGTCGATTCGAAGATTGCCCTTATCTGCATTTCAGAAATTTCCGGATAGGTTATGCCGAGGCGAACTCCGCGATGACCCATCATCGGGTTCGATTCATGAAGACCTTCGCCGCGTTTTGCAACATCCTCGGGTTTGATGCCGAGAGCTTTTGCGAGTTCGGCCTGTTTTTCAGCGCCCTGTGGAACAAATTCATGAAGGGGCGGGTCGAGAAGCCTGAATGTTACGGGAAGACCGTCCATTGCAGCAAGGGTTGCTTTCATATCTTTCTTCACAAAGTTGAAGAGCTCATCAAGAGCTTTGCGTCTTTCTTCTACATTTGCGCTGAGGATCATTTTACGAAGCAGGAACAGGGGCTGTTCCGAGCCTTTTCCGTAGAACATGTGCTCGGTACGGAAGAGACCGATACCCTCTGCACCGAAACTTCTTGCTATGGCAGCATCATCGGGAGTGTCTGCATTGGTGCGCACACCCATCTTCCTGTATTTGTCAACGATGCTCATGAACTCCCTGAACCTTGGGTTTTCTGATGCATCCATAAGCTTGAGAGAGCCCTGGTAAACATTACCCCTGGTGCCGTTGAGTGTAAGGACGTCGCCTTCCTTTATCACGACGCTGGAACCGGAGACCTTTGCTGTCTTTGAAGCAGCATCAACATGAAGCTGTCCTGCACCGACTATACAGCATTTACCCCATCCGCGGGCAACAAGTGCTGCGTGGGATGTCATGCCACCGCGTGCCGTAAGGATACCGGTCGCAGCGCGCATGCCTTCAACATCCTCAGGGTTGGTCTCTTCGCGGAGAAGAATTACTTTTTCACCTTTGCGCGACCATGCCACTGCATCCTCGGCTGTGAAAACAACTTTTCCGACAGCTGCTCCGGGTCCTGCGGGAAGACCTTTTACTATCGGGTTGACTTTCTTTTCTTCATTGGGATCACAGATCGGGTGAAGGAGTTCGTCGAGCTGAACCGGGTCAACGCGCATAACTGCTGTCTTCTCATCGATCAGTTTTTCATGAAGCATGTCCATAGCCATGTTGAGGGCGGCTGTACCTGTCCTCTTTCCTGCGCGGCACTGAAGCATGTAAAGTGTACCTTCCTGGATTGTGAATTCGATGTCGAGCATGTCGTGGAACGATTTCTCGAGGATGTTCCTGATCTCTACGAGTTCCTTGTAGGTCTTTGGCATAGCCTCCTGCATGCTGTGCAGATGCTTATTTTGCTCGTTCTTTGTCTCATCGTTAAGGGGGCTCGGTGTGCGGATACCTGCAACAACGTCCTCACCCTGTGCGTTTACCAGCCATTCTCCGTAGAACAGGTTCTCGCCGGTAGCGGGGTTACGTGTGAAGGCAACACCCGTTGCAGATGTGTCACCCATATTTCCGAATACCATCGCCTGTACGTTAACAGCTGTTCCCCAATCATCGGGAATTCCTTCGATACGACGGTATGAAACTGCTTTTTTACCATTCCAGCTTTTGAATACTGCCTTGATACCACCTTCAAGCTGTTCTTTTGCATCATCGGGGAAAGGTTTGCCAAGGGCTTTCTTTATTATTTTCTTGAATTCCTCGCCAAGGAACTTAAGCTCATCGGCATTGATATCTGTGTCTGATTTGTAGCCTTTTTCTTTTTTAAACTCATCAAGTCTTTCATCAAGAAGCTTGCGGATACCTTTTCCTTCGGCAGGAGGAAGGTCCTCTGCTTTTTCCATAACCACGTCGGCATACATCATTATGAGGCGGCGGTATGAATCCCACACGAACCTCGGATTGTTTGTTTTCTTCAGGAAACCCGGGATGGTTGCAGTGCTGAGTCCGATATTGAGCACAGTGTCCATCATGCCGGGCATTGACTTCCGGGCGCCTGAGCGGCATGAAACCAGGAGTGCATTCTCCGGATCACCATATTTCATACCCATTGTTTCCTCGGTCTTTTTCATCGCAGCCCACACTTCAGGCATGAGATCAGGATGCAGTTTCTCATTGTTCCTGTAATATTCCATACAAGCCTCTGTTGTGATGGTGAATCCTGCAGGGACTGGCAGCGCCAGAAGACACATCTCGGCAAGGTTGGCACCTTTTCCACCGAGAAGGTTTTTCATGTCGGCTTTACCCTCTGCGCTTTTCTTTCCAAAGGAATAAACTCTTTTAACGTTTGACATAGTTTATTGATTTTGATAAGTTTAAAATATTGATTTTGCAAAATAAGTCGCAAAGTTAGTATTTTTTTGAAATAATTTTTATCAATTAATCAGGAAGACGGAAGTCCGAAAACGGAAGACGGAAATTTACTGTCACCAAGGCGCAAAGACACAAAGGTTAACCAGGATACTCTGCTTTACTTTGGTGTTTCTTGGTGCCTTGGTGTCTTGGTGGCAAAATGTCATCAGGAAGACGGAAGTCCGAAGACGTAAGACGTAAGACGGAAGACGCAAAGACACAAAGGTTTACCAGGATGCTCTTTGTGTAACTTAGCGCCTTAACGGCAATTTTTTAGACTTAATCAGATTCTGATCTGGGATGGAACATATTTATCTGGTCCCTGAGGAATGTCCTGTCGATATGGGTATAAATTTCCGTTGTCAGAATTGATTCGTGCCCGAGCATCTCCTGTACCGCCCTGAGATCGGCCCCTGCCTGTACAAGATGTGTTGCGAATGAATGCCTGAAGGTGTGCGGATGGATGTTCTTCTTTATCCCCGCTCTTTCTGCAAGCTCCTTTATTATATGGAATATCATTGCACGGGTCAGCTTACGCCCCCTTCGATTCAGAAAAATGATGTTCTCATCGTGAATGACCGGAAGCAAATTCCTGATCTTCTTGTAATTGTTGATCTCTTTGAGCGCCGTTTTCCCCACAGGCACAAGCCTTTGCTTGCTCCCTTTCCCTGTCACAATTATATAATGCTCTTCTTCATGAAGATCAGTTAGGCGGAGATTGACAACCTCCGAAACCCTCAGTCCGCAACCGTAAAGTGTTTCAATGATTGCTTTGTTCCTGTGTCCCTCGGGTCTGCTCAGATCGATGCTCCGGACAATATTATCGATCTCTTCGACGGAAAGCACATCGGGCAGCTTAAATCCGATCTTCGGTGACTCGATAAGTGATGACGGATTTTCATTTATTTCACCTTCAATCAGCAGAAACCTGAAAAAAGCCCTTATTCCTGAGAGGGTCCTCGACTGTGTACGGGTATTCGTGGAGCTTCCTGCAAACCACACAATGAAATCCCTGAGATCCTGGTAAGTAACCTGAACAGGAGATGTATCACGTTTTTTGTCAATGAAAAATGATTCAAGCTTCTGCACATCGCCGAGGTATGCTTCGATGCTGTTTTCAGACAGTGATTTCTCAAGCCTGAGATAATTTGTGAAATCCCTGAACGATTGCTTCCAGGTAAGGCTCATGAATTCGGAAATATTCATGTAAATATACATTTTCCTTTGTGTTCCTTTGTGCAAGGTCAACATGAAGGACACGAAGGTCTGTTCGAAGGGCACAAGGGGACAATAATCATATATCATTTTTTTGGTTAACTTTACTTCACAGGCCATAACCTTTTTTGCTGCTGACATATCTATGAAAATCACGGTCATAAACGGTCCTAATCTTAACCTTCTCGGTAAACGGGAGCCGGAGAAATACGGAAAAATGACATTCGGCGATTATTTTGAGATTTTGAAATCGCGTTTTCCTGATGTCAGTTTCAGCTATTTTCAATCAAATGTTGAAGGAGAGCTGATAAATGTAATCCAGCAAGCTGGCTTTGTTGAGGATGGCATAATACTCAATGCCGGAGGCTATACCCACACCTCTGTTGCCATTGCCGATGCAATTGCTTCAGTCAAAGCCCCGGTTATCGAAGTGCACATTACCAACATCGCATCACGCGAGGAATTCCGTCACACAAGCATTATTGGCAGGAGCTGTGCAGGAAGCATCACCGGCTTCGGGCTCGACAGCTACAGGCTCGCTGTTGAGGCCTTGAAAGAAAAAGTTAAAAACAGGTAGAAATCATACATGATAAGAAAAAGAACAAAGATCGTTGCCACCATTTCTGACAAGAACTGTTCAGTTCAGTTCCTGAAGGATCTTTATGAGGCAGGCATGAATGTTGTCAGGATCAATTCTGCTCACTGCAGCATTGATGGCGCCCTGAAGATCATGAAAAACGTGAGGGAAGTGTCTTCCCAGATAGCTTTGCTTATTGATACTAAAGGTCCTGAAATCAGGACAACAGAATGCGATACGCCCCTCCAGCTGAAAAAAGGCAACAGGATAAGCATTATCGGTGACCCTGACAGGAAGACGACCCATGAGGCGATCTGCGTTACTTACAGGAATTTCGCATCAGATGTGCCACCTGATTCCACAATCCTTATGGATGACGGCGAGCTCAAGCTCACTGTCCTGAGCAGGATTGGCAGCTCACTCGAATGCTCGATCGACAACGACGCAGTCCTGGGATCGAAAAAAAGCGTGAATGTCCCGGCTGCTAAGATCAAGCTTCCTTCCCTCACTGACAAGGACAGGCGATATCTTGAGATGGCTGCCAAAAATGATATCGATTTCATAGCCCATTCCTTCGTGAGGTCAAAGCAGGATGTTCTTGATGTCAAGGCTGAACTCGCCAGGTACAGCAGCGATATAAAGGTGATCGCCAAAATTGAAAATGAAGAAGGTGTCGAGAACCTAGACGAAATACTTGAGGAAGCCTACGGCATTATGATAGCACGGGGTGATCTTGCAATCGAGGTGCCCTATGAAAAGATACCCGGGCTTCAGAAAATGATGATAAACAGGTGCATCATTTCCAGGAAGCCTGTGATAGTTGCCACACAGATGCTCCATTCAATGATCACCAGCCCCCGTCCGACAAGGGCAGAGGTGAGCGATGTTGCCAATGCAATCTATTCCCAGACTGATGCCATAATGCTCAGCGGTGAAACTGCCAGTGGAAAGTTCCCTGTCGAAGCTGTTCAGGCTATGACGAGAATAGCCGTGGAAGCAGAGAAAAACAAGGAAAAGTTCCTCGATATACCTTATCTTAATGTAACCGGGGAGATCTCTGCTTACCTTTCCAAGGTCGCCGTAAAAACAGCCTTCAGGATAGGTGCCAAAGGGGTTATTGCTGATACTGCGGGAGGGAGAACGATCAGGGACATGGCTTCGTACAGGGGAATTAACCTGATACTCGCCCAGTGCTATTCAGAACGTACAATGAGGGAACTCGCCCTGTCATACGGTGTTTATGCAAGCTACCAGGTAAAGAAGAAATCAGTGGATGAATTCATTCATATAGCCCTCAAGAATCTTGTGAAGACTCATGATATGAAAGATGATGACATTATTGTGGTCCTTGCGGGCAATTTCTCGAACGGAGCAGGATTTTCGTTCATTGAAGTAGGCACGGTACAGTACCTGAAGGACAGGGTAAGTGTTAAAGATTGAAAAAGAGGTCGTCTGAATGACTTTCAGGCATCATTTTTGTTGATTTATTTTAACCTTTAAATGAACTAAGTTGTTCCGGGTACTGTTCTTGATATGGTTTTCAGTTCATCCCGTACATGTATCTCTAACAAGCCTGGATTACATTGCGGAAACAAATAATTTCAAAGGTTTTGTCAGGATATATCTTGACGATTTCCTGCTGGACAGCAAAAAGACAGGATATGAAATAGACCAGGAAAAACTGGTGGCCGGGGAAAAATCCTCGGTCGAGATGCTTGAAAAATATCTTAATGAGAAGCTTGTTGTCACTGTCGACGACAAAACAGTAAAGGCAAAGCTTAAAGATGTTGAAGTTGCATTGGAACAGAATGAAGTAAATATCAATTTGTCATTCAGCAATGGCAAAAATCCCGAAAGAGTTACAATAAAGAATTTTATAATGACCGAACTTTACCAGGATCAGGCTAACATGACCATATTAAAAGTTCAGGATTTTGAGCAGGGTGTAAAGATGACACCTGAAATGACTGAAAGCACGTTTAAAATTAAATGAAAGTGAAGAGTTCTATTAAAAGGAGATTTATTCTGCTTCCTATGGCATTGCTTGTGTTCCATACGGTCAATGCCACGCATAACAGGGCAGGCGAGATTACATATGTGCAGAAATCGGATCTTACCTATGAGATAACACTTACAACCTTTACCTATACCCTGAGCTTTGCCGACAGGCCAACGTTGGAAATGGAATGGGGTGACGGTACTGTTTCAACAGCACAAAGAGTGCAGATGGTGCTGCTTCCAAATCAATACAGGAAGAATGTGTACATTATTGATCACACATTCCCCGGACCGGGAGTATACAAGATTGTTATGCAGGATCCAAACAGGAACCAGGGAGTGAAGAATATTCCGAATTCAGTCAACGTTGTTTTCTCGATCTCGACTATTCTCACGGTCAACCCTGCTCTCGGAAGGAACAGTACGCCGGTGTTGCTTAATCCTCCTTACGACAAGGCAGCCTTCGGTCATATCTTCATTCATAATCCTGCTGCATTCGATCCCGATGGCGACAGCCTGTCTTACAAGCTTACAGTCTGTACGAGAGAGGACGGGAAGCCCATCGAAAACTATACACTTCCCCCTGCAACGCATTCGATAAGGGTCGATTCAATCAGCGGAGATCTTATCTGGGATACCCCGGCGGATACGGGCAAATTCAATGTTGCCATGGAAATACAGGAATGGAGGAACAAGAAAAAGATCGGGGTTGTTGTGCGGGACATGCAGATCGAAGTATACAACACAAACAATAAACCGCCTGTCAATGCAGGCCTCAGAAACTACTGCGTGGAAGTTGGCAAACCGGTTGATTTTATCTTTTCGGCCACTGATCCCAACCAGGATAGCATCAGGCTCCGCGTAACATCCGGAGTTTTCGATATTGCCAATTGCAAGGCTACCTTCAGAGATTCTGTCAGGAACAAAGGCTTTTCCAGCGGAAGGTTCCGGTGGGTGCCTTGTCATGAAGCTGTCAGGAACCAGCCATATGATGTAATCTTCAAATCGGAGGACAACGAAGATATACAGCTTGCTGACATTGACAATATAGACATTAAAGTGCTCGGACCGCCTCCCAACCTGAAAACCGCAATTCCGGAGGGCAAGACAATCCGGCTGAGCTGGGACAATTATGGAACGGATTATATAGCCGGGTTCAGCATCTACAGGAGGGAAGGCACTTTCAACCTTGTGATGGACTCATGCACCTCCGGACTTCCGCAGAACTCGGGTTACGTCAAGGTAGGCTACATTGCCGGAAGCAATACCACCAGTTTCATAGACTCTGATAACGGTAACGGGCTGCAATATGGGCGGGAATTCTCCTACAGGATAGTGGCTGTTTATCCGAACGGAACGGAAAGCAAGCCTTCAAATGAGATACGATCAAATCTCATATCCGGCGTTCCTGTCATCACACAGGTAAGCGTCTCAACCACAGGTTCATCCAATGGAGCTATTCATCTTGCATGGCTTAAGCCGGCAGATTCAATACCGCCGCCATACAAGTACAGGATATTCAGGGCACCCGGGATTTCCGGTGACCAGTATCAGCTGATAAAGGAGCAAACAGATACAACCATGGTCGACAGCCTTCTGAATACACAGACCACCGGTTACCTTTACAGGATCGAACTGATAAACAGCACCACCAACCAGCAGATCGGGGAACCGTCATACGCGTCATCCATATATGTAACAGCGCTCCCGGGCGACAGGAAGGCAAGGTTCGTAGTGAGCAGGAATGTACCATGGATTAATGCACACTATGACTTTTTCAGGTTTAATCCGGCAACCTCGCGATGGGATTCTGTCGGTACCACCACACAGCTGAATTTTGTCAATACCGGTCTTGAAAACGGAAAGGAATATTGCTATTACGTCCGGTCTGTAGGCAATTATCCTTCAGCCTTTCTCCCGAAAAACCTGGTAAACTACTCCGAAAGGATATGTGTGACTCCGGTCGATAATGAAGCTCCCTGCATACCCGCGCTGAATGTAACAAGCCAGTGCGACAGCCTTTATAATATTCTTACCTGGACATTGCCTGATTCTCTTTGTATTGATGATGTGGCAGGCTACAGGGTATATTATAAGCTTACCAATGAGGAAAATCTGAACATGCTTACCGATATTCAGGATAAAAACACGAAAATGTACAGGCATTCACCTGGTGAGATTATTTCAGGATGTTATGCAGTGACAACATATGATATTAACGGCAATGAATCATTTAAGTCGGTAATGGTGTGCATCGATTCGTGCGATTTTTATGAAATACCGAATGTTTTTACACCGAACGGAGATAACATTAACGACAGGCTGATTGCCAAGACTTCCGGTCTTGTGGAGTCTGTTAATTTCAAGCTCTATAACAGGAACGGCATGCTGATTTTCAGTACCGAAGATCCGAGATTGGACTGGGATGGGACCTATAAGGGTAATATTGTTACGCCAGGTGTTTATTTCTATTCATGTGACGTATTCGAAAGAAGAATAACGGGTATCGAGCAGTTCCATCTTTCCGGGTTCGTCCATGTAATTACCGAAAAGGGTTCGAAGCTGCAACCGCCTGTCACTAAATAGAATGCGATGAAGAAGTTGACAATATTGATATTTTCAGTTATTTTTTCAGTTGCCCTTTACGGCCAGGAGGTTGCCGATCAGCTGCTCAGCGCAAAAGCTCTGATATCGCGCGGCGAAACTGAAAAAGCAATCTCCATGCTGGGTAGTGCAATTTCCGGACAGCCTGATTACAGGCTGTATCTTCAGCGAGCCGAAGCTTATTTGATGGCAGGCGACTACTCTGGTGCGTTAAGCGATTATAATGAAGCTAATAATCTGAACTCCGGCTCCGGAGAATATGGTCTTTCAAGAATTTATGCATTGAAAGGCGATGTTGAAACATCATTATACCACCTCGAGAGGAATATAGGTTCAAACTGGAAGAAGAGCGAAAAAGACATTATGCTCGATCCTGCCTTCGGTGCAGTCGAGAATAAAGCAGGCTGGAAATCTTTCTGGAAAAAGGAAAGGTATACAGAGCTGGAGAGAAAAATTTCAGAGGTGGAATTTTATGCTTCTTCGGCCAGGCCTGATGAGGCAAAAGCGATTTCAGACGAGCTGAAAGCCGGCTATCCTGACAATGATGCTGTTTCTTATGCGGAAGCTCTTTATTACAATTCAGCACATAAACCCTCCGAAGCAATCAGAAGCATTACCCCGTTGATCGGAAAATATCCCGGTAATGAAAAATACCTGCGTGTGCTGGCGAAAGCTCAGGAAGAAACCGCGAATTCCGCCGGACTTACCGACACATATTCCAGGATGCTTGATTCCGGCGTAACCGATGCCGGGGTTCTTCTGAAAAGGGCAATGGCTTACAGGAAAACAGGGGAAAACGATAAAGCCCTGGCAGATATTCAGAAATATCTTTCATTTTATCCTTCCGATATGAATGCACTGAGCATGCAGGGTAAGACAATGGCGGCTTCAGGAGATAACCTCCGGGCCCTCGAGCTGTTTTCAAGGAATCTCAGCCTTCATCCCGAGGACCCTCAATGCTATATCGACAGGGCTGATTCATATTTTGTCTCCCGGACATGGGACAGGGCAATTGATGATTACAGCATGTCACTCGACCTTAAACCAGGTAATCCTGAAGCATGGCTGAACAAGGGAATTGCCCTGCTTAACACTGCCAGGAAGCAGGAAGCCTGCCATGATTTCAGGAAGGCGCTGAGCCTCGGTAACAAGAAAGCCTCGGAATATATTTCGAGGAACTGTATTAAGTAGTCTCATGTACTCACCCCCAAGCCCCCTCTCTACTTCGTAAAGAGGGGGCTTGTGTTTTGGTGGCATCCCCCACTTTGCGTTATGCAGAGAGGGGGAACGAGGGGGTGAGTTCGTGTGAGCACGGTTATCTTATATTATTCCTGATCCTGTCGAACAGGTCGTGAGGCTTGAAGGGCTTCAGCACATAATCATTTATATTCAGGTTCTCGATCTTGTCGTGGCTTTCCGACATTATGGCTGCAGTAAGGGCGACAATAGGGATGTTCCTCAGCTTATCGTCAGATGAGTTTCTGATTATCCTTGTCGCTTCAATTCCATCCAGGACCGGCATATGAAGATCCATCAGGATGAGATCAAATTCTTCTTTCTTAAGGATGTCAAGTGCAATTTGTCCGTTTTCGGCATGGGTGACCTGCACTCCCCAGTTTGTAAGGAACTTGTTGGCAACAAAGAAGTTTACCTTATTGTCTTCGGCGACAAGGATCTTTTTGCCTTCGAGTCCCGAATAGTTTTCAGGTACATCTGTTATTTTCTGAATAGTTCCTTTCTCAGGAATTGTAAATGTAAGCGCAAAGCGGAATGTCGATCCCTTTCCAGGTTCACTGTCAAGCTCGATCTTCCCGCCCTGGAGCTCAATAAGCTTTTTGCATATGGCCAGACCAAGCCCTGTTCCACCGAAATGCCTTGTTGTATCAGGTGATGCCTGTGTAAAGCTTTCAAAGATCATCTCCTGCTTGTCTTTGGGTATTCCTATACCCGTATCAGCCACCGCAAATTCAATTGTTGACTGGCCCGGCGTTCTGACCAGCTCCCTGATGAAAACCCTGATTCCACCAGTGTTGGTGAATTTCAGGGCATTGGACAGGAGATTTGAAAGTATCTGGTTCAGCCTTACTGAATCTCCTATCACCTCGCCGGGCAATATTCCCTGCTTTACTATATCGAAATCGAGGTTTTTTGCCCTGGACCTGAAGGAATAAGCTCTCATGATCTCCCCAAGGAAATTACCCAGGTTGAACTGCATCTGCTCGAAGACTATCTTCCCCGATTCCATCTTGTTGTAATCGAGCACATCGTTTACAAGGGTAAGGAGATGATTTCCGGAAAATTTCAGTGTATTTATGAAATCCATCTGGTCATCGCGCGGATTCCCCTGCAAAAGAAGATTGGTGATCCCGATAACTTCATTGAGAGGTGTCCTAATCTCATGGCTCATTGTTGACATGAACTGCTGCTTCGACTGTGCAGCTTCCTCGGCTTTCTGTCGTTCATGTATGAGATTGTCCAGCATCATCCTGCGCTGGATGGTCATTGCAATCTGGTTTGCAATGAACTCCATTATATACAGATCATCCTGGATGAACTTATCCTCGTCATTGTAATCCTGCAGGCACATAACCCCGATGATGTTCCCGTCGACCTTCAGCGGCACGCCCATCCATACGCGGCATGGTGTTCCGATAAGCTCTATATCGCCCGATTCCTCCAGGAGCTTAAGGTCGTTGTCCTTCAGCAATACCGATTTTTTCTGTTTGATTACCCAGCCGGTTATTGTGTTTTTTGTTGGTATCTCATAAAAGCTGTCTTTCTCATCAGAGAAAAAAGGGAGTGAAAGAGTGTCTTTTGTTTTATCGTAAAGTGCGATGAAGAAGTTGTTCGTGTCCCATATCTTGCTGAGTTCACGTACGATGATCGGGTAAATCTCCTGGATATCGTATTGTGCAAGTGCAGCGTTCGAGATGTTATATAATATCTCCTGCAACAGCTGGTTTTTTCTTTCGATTGTAATGTCACGGTAAACGCCAAGGTGAGCTACAGTCACATCATTGATGACGATTGCACTTGCAACAAGCGAGACATTTATTGTCTTTCCGTCCTTGCACTTCCGGATGGTCTGCCTTACCTCTTTCCTGTTCATTTCGGCGAGATTGTCGATAATCTCAGCCTCTTCCTTAAGGTCATCGGGAACGATAAGGTCATTGATGTTCCTGTTCACAGCCTCTTCTGCAGTAAACCCGAAAAGGGTTGTGAATTCCCTGTTTATCATCGTCACAATGCCGGTAGAATTAGTAATGACTATTGCAGCAGGTATTGAATTATAGGTATGTTCGAGAAAAGCCTTTTCCCTTATTATCTGGCTCTCGTACTCCTTTTGCCTGGTGACGTCAGTAAGAACACCTTTGTAACTGACTATTCTGTCATTATGGAATGTTGCAAATGAATGGGTTACCACAGGAACAGGCGTCCCGTCCTTTTTTAGGCAGATATACTCATGGCTCGAAACCTGGCCGGCGCTTTTCAGCGATTTCAGGTTTTCAATCATCTGCTTGTAATTATTTGGGAAAAGATCTCTTATATACAGGCCCCTTGAGATATCATCCTTTGAAAAGCCGAAAAACTTCAGGCCCATCTTATTCCCGTACCGTACCCTGCCATTGAGATCAACTTCATATATCATTTCAGGAAGCATCTCGGCGAATTTTTCGAAGATGGCCCCCTGCATTTTCAGGTCATCGGTGATTTTTTGCTGTGTTCCCGGTTCCCATGTTATCACGATGTTACCCGAAGAGAGGGGAAAGCCCATGTAATAACCTTCCGCATCTTCATTCGTTTCAGAAACTGAGAGTTTGTGCGCGTCACCGGTAATCCTGATATGGTCAAGAAGCTCATTCAGCTTCACCCTTCGTGAAAGTGGCGTCTGATCGAGGTATTTTCCCACCACCTCATTCCTGTTTATGAACTCGATCTGCTCGGCCCTGCGGTTGATGTCTTTGATGAATGGCCTGTTTTTGTGTCCGTAGCTGAAAAGCGCAAGATAGTGGCTGACCGTTCCAAAGATCTCCATCATTACATTCTCGCTTTCTGACGGGGAACGAAGCTTTGTAAATCCGTTTTTTGCATACAGCTCCTTTAACTCCTCTTCAAGATGCCTGTTTCTTTTTAACAGTTCTTCATATTGCTCTTTCAGGTCCATTTCAGGGTCAGGATAGTCGTGCCTAAATTATTTATTCTTTTTTCTTTTTATCACGCGGAAGCACATTTTTCCTGTAATAATTGCAGATATTCTTCAAACCGCACTCACCGCAGAGGGGGTTACGCGATTTGCATATGTACCTGCCATGAAGAATGAGCCAGTGATGGGCATTATGCATCATTGAAGGAGCTATATGTTCCGAGAGCTGTTTTTCAACTTCGAAAGGTGTGCGGGCATTCCTCACCAGTCCTATCCTGTTCGCCACCCTGAACACATGAGTGTCCACAGCTATCACGGGCTTGTCATAAACCACGCTTGCAATCACATTGGCAGTTTTCCTGCCGACACCGGGGAGACGCTGCAATTCCTCCGGTTCTGAGGGAACCCTGCCTTTGAACTCGGATACAAGCATCCTCGACATGGCTACGAGGTGCCTCGATTTATTGTTAGGATATGAACATGACCTGATGTACTCAAATATATCCCTGGGTTCTGCTTTTGACATTGCCAGGGCATCCGGATATTTATCGAGCAGCGCAGGGGTGATCATGTTCACGCGCTTGTCCGTGCACTGTGCCGAAAGGATCACGGAAACAATCAGCCCGAACGGATCTGTATACTCCAGCTCGGTGGACACATCAGGCCTGCTTTTCATGAAGTACTCCCAGGTCTGTTCGTATTTTTCCCTTAATGTCATCGATGAAAATAAAACAGGGCTTTAAGGTAACACTTTTTATCTTTGCATAAAATTAAGTCATTGTCATGATAAGCTACCTGCAGGCTGAAAATATAAGTCGAAGAATAGGCGACAATCTCCTTTTTGAAGGAATCAGCCTCAATATCAACAAGGACGACAAGGTAGCAATAGTTGCCGTGAACGGGGCAGGCAAGACATCGCTCCTTGATATTATTTCGGGAAAAGAAGCTCCCGACAGTGGCTTCCTGACCCTTAGGCGCGGATTGAAAATTGCTTACCTGGAACAATCCCCGGTGCTTGACGATTCCAACCGCATATTAGATGAACTGTTTTCAGCAGGAGGTGAGATTGCTGGCCTTGTAAGGGAATATGAAGAATGCCTGATTTCAGGATCTCCTGCCCGACTCCAGTCGCTGATCCAGAAAATGGATGATTTGAAAGCCTGGGATTACGAGGTGGCTGTAAAACAGATTTTGTTCCGGTTGAGGCTGACTGATCTTCACGAAAAGATAGGAAATCTCTCCGGCGGGCAGAAAAAGAGGGTGGCCCTGGCTAAAATCCTTGCAGAGGAAGCTGACCTGATCATACTGGATGAACCTACCAACCACCTGGATCTTGATATGATAGAATGGCTCGAGGATTATCTTATTAAGTCGAACAGGACCATTCTGATGGTGACACATGACCGGTATTTTCTCGACAGGATATGCAATGTGATACTTGAGCTTGATAATAAGGTGCTCTTCAGGTATGACGGCAATTATGAATACTTTCTTGAGAAGAAGGAAGAGAGGGAATATTCTGACAGGATGAACACTGAAAAAGCGAGGAACCTTCTCAGGACAGAGCTCGACTGGATGAGGAGGATGCCAAAGGCGCGCCGTCATAAGGCAAAATCGCGTATCGATTCATTCTATGAGCTGAAGGAAAAAGCCGCAGGAAGACCCGGGGAAAAGAGCATCAATATAAATGTGAATGTTTCGCGGCTTGGCAAGAAGATACTCGAACTGAAGAACATTGATAAATCATACGGAGATAAAGTTCTGCTGAAAGATTTCACATACAGTTTCAGCAGGTTCGAGAAAGCGGGGATCGTGGGACCGAACGGTTCGGGAAAAACCACACTGCTCGACATTGTAACCGGGGCAAAGCAACCCGACAGCGGTACAGTGGAGAAAGGGGAAACAATTGTTTTCGGTTATTACAGGCAGGAAGGCATCAGCTTTGATGCCGAAATGACTGTGATTGACGCGGTAAATGAAATTGCCGAAAAGGTGACAATCGGGAAAGGGAATACTCTTTCAGCAGGTCAGTTTCTTACATATTTTCTGTTTCCGCCTGACCGGCAGCGCACTTTTATCAGGAAGTTGTCGGGAGGTGAAAAAAGGCGGCTTTACCTCTGCACTGTTCTTATGAGAAATCCCAATTTTCTCATTCTCGATGAACCCACCAACGACCTTGACATACTTACTCTCAACGTGCTGGAAGAATACCTGGCAGATTTCCCAGGGTGCGCCATTGTTGTCTCACACGACCGCTATTTTATGGATAAAGTTGTCGGGCATATTTTTGAATACAGGGGAAACGGGAACATCAAGGATTTCCCGGGCAATTATACGCAGCTCAGGGAGTACCAGGATGAAAATGAAAAAACCGGCATTGAAGAAAAGAGATCCATTCCTGTTCCCAGGGAAAATCCTGTAAAAGGGAAAAAACCGGGGCTTACATTTAAGGAGAAGAAAGAGCTGGAACTGCTTACCTCGGAAATTGAAAAGCTTGAAGCCGAAAAAAGAGAAATTGAATCTGAAATGAGCAGTGGAAAGAGTTCACCGGATGACCTGTATAAACTTTCCCTCAGGCATGGTGAGGTTATCAGGGAACTCGATGAAAGAGAGCTCAGATGGCTGGAATTAAGCGACAAATAATTATCTTTATCACAGTAATGATCTGATCTTGGAAAAGATACTCATAGACAATCTGAACCCTGCATCCGAAATAAGGGTAGGGGATAGCTGGAAGGCTGTTTCAGAACTGATTCCTGACAGCGATGTCTTCATTGTAACCGATGAGAATGTCAACCGGATCTACGGTGATTACTTTCCAGATTTTCCTTTGATGGTCATTCCTGAAGGTGAGAAAAGCAAGAAGCTTGGGATGATCGAACAAATATCAGCGGAAATGCTGAACAAAGACATTGACCGCTCGGGCTTTATCCTTGCAATAGGTGGTGGTGTTGTCTGCGACCTGGCAGGTTTTCTTGCAGCCGTTTACATGAGGGGCATACGATGCGGCTATGTCTCCACCACCCTGCTCGCACAGGTGGATGCAAGCACCGGTGGGAAAAACGGAGTTAACCTGGGCACATTTAAGAACATCCTGGGAACAATACGGCAGCCCGAATTTGTCATCTGCGATCCTTCAATGCTGCTGACTCTTCCAATGGAAGAATATCTTTCCGGTCTTGCCGAATTAATTAAAACTGCCATTATCGGCGACAGGGAGCTGTTTGATCTTATCGAGCAGCATCATGAAGACATAATGAAGAAGAATACCGATCTGCTTGAGATACTTGTTGCACGGGCTGTCAGGTTCAAAGCATCGGTTGTTTCTGAGGATGAACGCGAGAAAGGCATCAGGAGGATACTTAATTTCGGACATACATTCGGGCATGCGATTGAGCTTGAAAAATCCATCAAGCACGGCTTTGCAGTCGCTGCAGGAATGGAAATGGCTATCCGTTTTTCTGCAACGAAAGGCTATTGCAGTGAGGCTGATGCTGAAAGAATGATCTCAATGCTGAAAAGATTCGGTCTCGATAAAAAACATAATGTCCTGGCTTCCAGGATTAAAGAGCTTGTCATGCACGACAAGAAAAGGACAGGGGACAACATTGATTTTATTTTCACAAGAGGTATCGGGAATGCATTTTATGAGAAAGTGAGCGAACCTGAGCTCATGGATTTTTATGGCAAATACGTTAATAACCAGTTGTAATGAATTCATTCGGGACTGTTTTCAGGGTATCTGTATTCGGTGAGTCTCACGGCCCATCAATCGGTGTTACAGTTGATGGTATCCCGGCTGGAATTCCTGTTTTAGCAGAAGACTTCGTGCCGGACCTTAAGAGAAGGCAAAGCGGAAGCAGGGGTACTACCCCGAGGGTTGAAGCCGACCTTCCGGAAATACTAAGTGGTGTCTTCAACGGATACAGCACAGGTGCTCCTCTCACTCTTATGACACGCAACAGCAATAAGATCTCATCTGATTACGAACAGTTCAGGAATGTCCCTCGTCCGGGTCATGCTGACTTTGTAGCCGGTATGAAATACAAGGGTTTTGCTGACATGAGAGGCAGCGGCCATTTTTCGGGAAGGGTGACCTGGGGAGTTGTATCTGCAGGAGTGATTGCAAAAAAGATACTTGCTGGTTCCGGGTTCAGTGCAAGGCTCATCGAGGCCGGAGGATCACCGGATATTGAGAAGGCTGTTGAAAAAGCTATTCAATCCAATGACAGCATTGGCGGAATCATTGAATGCACCGTTAAAAATCCTCCCGCCGGATCAGGTGAACCTTTCTTTTATTCTGTTGAATCCGTAATATCCCATATCGTCTTCTCAATCCCTGCGATAAAGGGAATCGAATTCGGATCAGGTTTTGCTGCAGCATCGATGACCGGCTCGCGGCATAACGACGCATTCACAGGACCGGACGGCAAAACAGCTACCAACAATGCAGGCGGAATAAATGGCGGCATTGCCAACGGAAACGAGATTGTGTTCAGGGTTGCGGTAAAGCCTACCTCCTCCACCGGCACCGAGCAGGAGACATTCGATTTCTCGAAAGGCACTATGACAAAGCTTGTTGTGAAGGGAAGGCACGATGCCTGCATCGCCCTCAGAATGCCTGTAATTATTGAAGCTGCTGCAGCCATTGCGCTTGCAGATCTGTTTCTCATTAATAGGGGAATAAATAACTAAGCCAGTTGTCGTTGGCTTAAGCCAACGGCAATAGTGATTCAGCTTTTCAGGATCAGAATTCTCTTTGTTTCATCTGTCACCTTAAACCTGTCATCTATCCTGTCTCCCACAATCCACATGATCCTGCCGTCTGATTCAAGCACTAGCATTTTTTCCTTTTCCGGAAGAGAGTACTTTTTATCAGTGAAGTAATCGCTCAGCTTTTTTCTCCCCTTCATGCCGAAAGGGTGGAAGTAATCGCCTTCCTTCCATTTCCTTAAGATCACAGGGTAAATTATTTTATCGGCATCGAGGCATGCAATTGATCGTTCCCGGCGGATTTCTTCGATCCCGGATCTATCCGACAATTCCACAGAAGCGAAGTTATTCTGAAAACCGGTGATCCCATCGATAACAACTTCACTGTAAGATTCAGATCCTGAGGCTCTTGTAATGATGAGGCTCTCCCTGTCCTTTATCACCCTGTGTGTCTCGGAGAACAACTGTCCTCCTGTTTGTCCTGAAATCACGTTAAGGACATCGTTCATCACCTTATTTGTGAATCCGTATGGCCTGAACAGCTCAAACATGATCGTTTTATTGCCGGTAAATTCCTGTAACGCATTGATATTGACAACAGTTGTTTCATCCATGGTCGTTAAAACCTTAGTCCTGACCTCGTCCATTAACTGCCCGACGATACCGTTCAGACCGGAAAACCTTTCAGCCGTTTCAGCCAATGTGTGTTCAATTGAAGGATTTATGTCCTTCAACACAGGTATTACGAGGTGACGTATTTTGTTCCTCGAATATTTTGTGTCAGAATTTGACCTGTCTTCCCTGAAAGTAACCGAATGCAGCTTTTGATACTCGACGATTTTTTCGCGGGTGGCGAAAAGGAGCGGGCGTATGATCATTCCCGAGACCGGCTTCATGCCTGAAAGTCCTGCGAGACCTGTTCCCCTGGTGAGGTTGAGCAACAGTGTTTCGATATTATCGTTCAGGTTATGTGCAACGGCAATGTGATCATAATTATTCCGGGACCTGATTTCCTCAAACCAGTTGTACCTCAGGTCGCGCGCAGCCATCTGTATGGAAATTCCTTTGCTTTGTGCGTAGGATTGCGTGTCGAACCTGACTGAATATAAAGGAATATCATGATCCGTGCAGAAACCTCTTACAAGTTCCTCATCTCCGTCAGACTCTTCACCCCTGAGTGAGAAATTGCAGTGAGCTATTCCTGAACGGTAAGGTAAATGAAGAAAAAGGTGTGACATCACCATCGAGTCTATGCCACCGCTCACGGCGAGCAGTACCTGCCCGCCGGTGGTGATCATATGGTTTTCCTCAATAAACCTGTAAATGCCTGCCAGCATATCGATATAATGATATGCAAAAATATGAAAATGAAATTACCTTTTACCTTTCTGCCTTTCCTTCTTCCTTTTCCTTCCTGCCGAAGTTACCATCCAGGCAAAGACGAATGTGGTAACCAGGACTGTCACAGCTGTTTTTGCGAGGAATTGTTTCTTGTTGTACTTCAGCTCCGCTTTAAGTCCCCTCTCGCGGAATATGTTCGGGAATTTGAGTCTTTTGAAATCATGGAGGAATCCTTCCCATATGTTGACCCTGTCCGCGAATATGAGAGGCAGCCAGTGTCCGAAGCTTGATTCGCTGTACCTGAAAGCGAGCCTCCTTATTAATCCGCTCAACCCTGACGGAGGAGTGGATGTTCCAAAGACAGATGATACTGAAGGCCGTTCATTTGAATGCAGCACTTCAATATCCTCCGGCTGCTGTTTGGGCTTTTTGTAGTTTAGTCTCTTGTGATCATCACCTGTATAATCCTTTATGGGGTAAGTGGGCTCATTCTCCGGATCCGCATCAATTCCCCATCCCTTGATATGACTGTACTTTTCTTGTTCTTCCGTTCTTTCTTCAGTCACTGTTTTCTTCGTCGTAGTTTCCATATTGGCCTGTTTTAAAATGAAGTCTCGGGAATAAGTACCGGCTTAATCATGTTGTCCAGCTTTCTTGAGAACATCCTGTAAGCCTCTGATATTTCTCTCAATGGTATTCTGTGTGTGATAAGCGCCTTCGGGTTCAGCACACCGTCCATTACATGCTGGATGAGCTTCGGAAGCATCTTTGCGACAGAAGCTTGTGCTGCCCTGATCGTAAGACCTTTGTTCACAATGTTGCCAAGAGGGACGAGATTAGCCGTAGGACCATAGACTCCGACAATGGAGACGATCCCTCCCTTTTTAACAGAATTGATTGCCCACTGAAGGGCAACTGATGAGCCTGCAAGCAGCTTCAGCTTCTTTCCCTGGAGAGTCTGCATTATGCTTCCGCTTGCGTCTCCTCCGACGGCATCTATTACAACATCGGCTCCGTACCAGTCTGTGGTTTTTTTCAGGAATAGGACCGGGTCGTCCATTTCCTTGAAGTTATAGGCCTCGCACTGTGCATAATTGCGTGCAAATTCGAGCCTGTAATTCAGATGATCTATTATAATTACACGTCCGGCGCCAAACAGCCAGGAGCATCTTGCAGCCATTATCCCTACGGGTCCTGCGCCGAAAACAACCACAGTATCGCCTTTCTTTATCCCGCCCATTTCAGCTGCCTGGTAACCAGTGGGAACCACATCAGTCAGGAGCACGGCATCGTCATAGTCCATTCCTTCGGGAATGATTACCGGGCCCACATCCGCAAAGGGGACCCTTACATATTCAGCCTGGCCGCCATCATAGCCCCCTGCCATATGTGAATACCCGAATGTTCCTCCCATTGCAGTGGATTCCGGATTTGTTTCATGACAGGCGCTGAAGAGCCCCTGCTTGCAGAAAGAGCATTGACCGCATGCAATATTGAACGGAACAATAATCTTGTCACCCCGTTTCAGTTTCTGAACGGATTCGCCGATTTCTTCCACTACCCCGATGAACTCGTGTCCAAACGTCATACCCACATGTGTATCCGGAACCATTCCGTGATAAAGATGAAGGTCTGAACCGCAGATGCAGGAACGTATCACTCTTACTATTGCGTCATTCGGATGAAGTATTTCAGGATAAGGTTTCTCATCAATACGGACCCGGAACGGGCCACGATAATTCATAGCTAACATAGTTTTTAGATTTTTAGATTTAAGACTAAACCCTAAGACAACCACCAAATGAATCTGATTAGCAGAATCTTATATAATGACAAAACCAGAAATGGTTTTGTTCATCACCTGTAAGGGATTAAGGAAGGCGGTCCTGACTCGAAGTTGTCAAATCTCGTGGGCTGCTGACCCGTAACAGTCAGGTAATTTATACGTGAATATAATGGCGGGTCAGGAAAGAATCCCAGCCTGAGCTGAAATGTGTTGAAAACAAGATTGTTGTTGCGCACTCTTATGCCGACACCTATCCCTGAAAGGTAATTTCCATGTGATAATACCTGGTTAGTTCCTGCTATGTATGAAAAGTCTGCAAAGCCGAAAAAGGCAAACCTGAAACCGTAAATGTTCAGCGGACTGAATACCACCGTCTCAAGATTTAATGTTAGACGCTGTGTCCCCTTTATGGAGTCGTTTCTGAATCCGGAAAAGCCGTTATCCTCGATGTAGGTCAGTTTCTCGTCAGCATTCCTGTCAAAGCCCCTCGTATAATCCAAGTTTACAAAGTTCCTTATCATGCTGCCCGCAACAGGAATGAGATTCGTAAAATACTTAAACCTTGTATAAATAATACCCTGTTCCGTTCCGGGGCTCAGATATGATCCGAGGCCCGCTGCTGAATATAAGTAACCGGCCCGCGGGAACATTCCTGAAACCGAGAGTTCCGAGCCTGCATAATTCCTTGTTTTGAATTCATTCAGTTCCCTTCCCATGGTAACTTTTGCAACACCTCCGTATGGTATATCCTCTGTTCTCCCGTACTCATAAATGAGATTTGCCCTGTAGTAACGTTGTCTTGAAAGCGCCACTGATCCAAGGAAAAGCCTGTATTTCTGAAGCGAATGATAGGAATCCGGAGTTATCGACGGCCTCTGAAGTACATTGTTGTTTGTATATCTTGCACTCAGAACCAGTCGTGTAACATTCTCCCTGTCCAGGAGAAAAGATCTTCCTATCCAGTAGTCCTGGAGATTATACCGGAGTGGTTCGGGCACTTTAAGTGTATCGAGTGCATTAAATTTGTAAACATGCTCCACTGAGACACCTCCTGCATATTTCGTCTCGGAGCTTACGAATTTCCTGCTGAGGCGGATTCCGTATGAATCTTCCTCAAGATCATCATTATAAAACATGTTCAGGTTCACAAATGAGCTTCCGAGATTGTCGATCAGGTAATGGATCCCGAAACCGGGAGAATTGGGTTTCTCACTGTCAAAAGGAACATTGATCCCAAGGTCATGTCCGAGGCCGAAAATATTATTGTCAAAGGCTGAGATTCTGCCGCTTTTCAGTCCTGAAGGCTCAAGATCACCGCCGAGTGAATAAACATCCTTCGTGATCACAATAACATCAACTTCGTTATTGCCAAGAGGAATTATTTTAATCCTGGCATCCTCGATATAAGGAAGGTCGCGGAGAAGCTTTTCATTTTCGCTGAGGAGAATGGGGGAAAGGGTGTCACCTGTCGAAAACAGAAGGTTTTTCCTGATGATGGATTCACTTGTGTTTATATGGGTCCTGTTAAGAAATTTCTGGCTCCTGTATGGTTCGTAATAATCCGGATTATTTATGTTCGATCCGAAAACAGGCAACCTGTTTACCCCGATATTCCTTATTTTCCTTCCTGAGAACTCGTCATATACAGCTTCACTTCTGGTATCTGTAACGGAATTGCTGCCTTTCCCGGGAGAAATTACAATAATTTCGTACAGCTTCCTTGTTATACTTCTTCTTAAAGCTTTTTCCTTGAGAGAATCGAGCAGTATCTCATGTTTTGTCCGGATCAGGTCACCTGAGGATATCAGGAGCATTCCCTGGATATAATGTCCGACAAGCGAAAAATTTTTCAAATCAGGATTCCTGACCGGCATTGGAGGTTTATCCTGGGGATATGCAGCAGAGCAAATCACCAGGCACATCAACAGAAAATATTTATATCTTCTGTATTCCGGCCGGTCCATCAGGTCCGTGTTTGGTTATCTGCCATTCAGGACGTCATCAGAATTAAACTGGAATCCGAGCCTTTTTCCGGTAACTACTTTTGAATGCTGGATTTTGGCTTCAGCCTGTCCGACAGAAGCAATCTTCACTGTGTCGTAAGGAGGAACCAGGAGATCAAACTCCATTGCATACTGGATTGCAGTGGAAATTATTGTCTGCAGTGACTGTTTTGAGATCTCTTCACTTCCGTAATTTGTGAACAGCATACCCATTTGCCTTTTGCCTTCAACGAAGTATTGTTTCTCATGATTGATGAAAATCCTGGCTATAAGATACCCAAGGTCATCCACACGCGAATATCTGAATGAATCAGCAAGAAAGTTGTAAATGTTGATTATCCCCGAATAGGCATTAAATTTATTTTTCTGGATATAAGCCGTTTTCCATGCGGGATGTTCCCTGTCGAACTGGAATATATTCGAATGCATGCTGAACAGGAGAATGTCACCTGCCACTTTAATCTGGGCATCGAAATTGCTTCTGTCGGTATACTCAAGCTTTATCCTTGAATCGGTACCCTCAAGACTCGAGTTCACATCCTTTGCCATCGACTTCAGAACATCCTTGATGATCACGAATGAATCAAGGGTGTTGTCATAGACTTTTTGCTTGAGCAGGGATTTCTCTTTCAACGTGGCAATGATTGCCATTTTTTTGTCGTCAAGCTGCATGGAGATCAGTTTTAGGTAATAAAGCTGTAAATATCTGAAAAAAAGAAACCGGATGTACTAATATGACCTCGCAAAAAGAACCCTTTTGCGTGATGGCTTTCCTGAATAGATGCATTTCCCTTCCTCCTCCGGACTGTCAAAAGGTATGCACCTGATGGTTGCTTTGGTCTCCTCCTTTATCTTTTCCTCGGTTTCGGCTGTACCATCCCAATGGGCCATAATGAAGCCTCCGGGCTGGTCAAGCACTTTCACAAAATCATCCCAGGTATCAACATAAAAGGTGTTTTCCTGCCTGAATTTCAAAGCTTTGTTATAGATCTCCTTCTGAATGTCCTCGAGCAGGTCTTTTACAATAAGAGCGACTTTTTCAAGCGGGTAAATTTCTTTCTTAAGAGTATCGCGCCTGGCAATTTCAACTGTTTTGTTCTCAATATCACGCGGTCCTATTGCGATCCTTACAGGGACACCCTTAAGTTCGTAATCCGCAAATTTCCAGCCGGGGGTATTGGTGTCGCGATCGTCGTATTTTACTGATATGCCAATAGACTCAAGATCTTTCTTTATTCCTGCAGCGACCTCTGAAATCACAGACAGCTGCTCGATTTTCCTGAATATCGGAATTATGACTACCTGGATCGGTGCAAGCTTAGGAGGAAGTACCAGGCCATTATTATCCGAATGTGCCATTATAAGAGCTCCTATCAATCTTGTTGAAACACCCCATGATGTTGCCCATACGTATTCAAGTTTTCCGGTCTTATCAGTAAACTGAACATCGAAAGCCTTTGCAAAATTTTGCCCCAGGAAATGGCTCGTTCCTGCCTGTAATGCTTTCCCGTCCTGCATCAGGGCCTCAATTGCATAGGTGTCAAGCGCTCCCGCAAATCTTTCGTTTTCAGACTTGAAGCCTTTGATGACAGGAAGTGCCATTGAGTTCTCAGCAAAATCTGCATAAACATTTATCATCTTCTGAGTTTCCTCCTGGGCCTCCTCTTTAGTGGCATGAGCGGTATGACCTTCCTGCCAGAGAAATTCGGCAGTTCGCAAAAAGAGCCTTGTCCTCATTTCCCATCTGACCACATTTGCCCATTGATTGATGAGTATTGGAAGATCCCTGTATGAATGTATCCAGCTCTTGTACGAATTCCAGATTATTGTCTCGGATGTCGGACGTATTATTAATTCCTCCTCCAGCTTTGACTCGGGGTCCACCATCACACCACCCTTCCCGTCATTTTTCAGCCTGTAGTGAGTTACAACGGCACATTCCTTGGCAAAACCCTCTACGTGAGCTGCTTCCTTGCTGAAAAAGGATTTCGGGATGAACAGGGGAAAATATGCATTCACATGGCCAGTTTCCTTGAATAACTTGTCTAGTCCGGCCTGGATCTTTTCCCATATGGCATAACCATAGGGTTTTATGACCATGCAACCCCTCACAGCAGAATTCTCTGCCAGGTCGGCCTTTATTACGAGATCGTTATACCATTGTGAATAATTTTCCTCCCTGTTTGTTAAAAACTTAGCCATTTTTCTGGTACGGTATTTGTTTATTTTGTATTAAAAAATATAGATTGCAAAAAAAAAGGTATCCAAATAAGACCGTAAAAATAAAAAAAGTTCTGTATTTTGTTAAAAAGAAAGGTAGGTTCACCATGAAAGCCAGATTGTACTCAGTCATTTTGTTTTTCTTAATGATTGCCGGATCTCCGGCCGTCTCGCAGCCTGCCGGTATAGTGGTTAACAATTATTACAGCGTAAATGATTACCACTTTGCATCCAGGATCAACAGGTTCCACCGATCCTACTCTGAATTCAGCTATTATTCTCCTGTCTTCACTGACGAGTACTGGTACAGCTACAGGCCGTACAGCTGGGGTGTCAGCATCTACGGAGGAGGTGGATTCGGATACGGATTTTCTTACGGCTACCCGGTTAATTATGGCTACGCCGGCGGTTACTATGATCCATACTTTGGATATTCCTACTACTGGGGTTATCAGCCTGTTTATTACAGCTGGATAACTCCGATTGTCAATTACGGAAGCTGGAACAATCATGGTTACCGGTACGGTGACAGAGGGTATTACAGCAACAGGAATGTATATAATGTCACAAACAATTATTACAATTCATCTCCTTCATATTCACGAAGGTATGTCGAATCAGGGACCAGCAGTGCTTCAAGAAGGGAATCTTCAGCTGCAGGCAGTAACAACAGCAGAATAAACATCAACAACGACGGGGGGAGAAATGCTGCAAACGGGAACGGGCGCTATACAGGCAGTCGCACCAATATAAGCCGCAGAAATGGGGGGAATAACGGGAATAACAGGAATAGTGCAAACACAGGAAATAGCAACAACAGGAATAACGCAAACCATTATGGAAATGTTAACAATGATGGAAATACGCCTGCTGTGAATAATCCTGATAATAACCGTAACAACAATAACAGGAATAACAATTATGATCCGGGAAAAAACAATAACCGCGGAAATAACAGTAGCAACCAGGGGAGCACACGGTCCGACAGAGCAGTAAGAAGCAATTCGACTGGGAGCAGTCCGGCCATCCAGTCAAAACCAGCCCCATCATCAGTTTCGAGGTCATCTTCTTCCCGGTCTTCAGCTTCATCTTCACCAGCAAAATCATCAACAACATCAACAAAATCATCTTCAACATCAACAAAATCATCGTCAACGTCGCGGACAACTTCATCATCAGCCGGAACATCACGAAGAAAATAAAATCAGTTGATTCTTAAAAGAAAGTTAAAATTCTCATCCATTTGGTATAGTATTTGATGAAAAATAAAAAACGAGGGGAATGAAAATGAAAAGATTATCTTACATATCGCTTGCTACTCTTCTCACTTTAGGCGCCTGCAATTCGCGCCTGTACACGGGAGTCGAGTACGATGATGTCTACTTCAGCTCCAAGGATCAGCCTGTAGCCAGGGTAGACAGGGGTGCCGCTGATCAGCAATATTCATCAGACAATTACTACGATAATATATATGCTGCAGATACTCTTGTATCAGAGGAGTATTCAAATGCTGTTGACCTGGACAACCAGGCAGCCAGTAATAACGGTTACGAATATTACGATGATTTCGGATATTCATATGCCGGAAGACTGAGAAGGTTCTACGGAAATTATTTTGATCCTTACTGGAGAGATCCTTTCTACAGCTATGGTTATCCGTTCGGATATGGTATGGGATATCCGTACAGCTACGGTTTTGGATACCCGTACAGCTATTGGGATCCCTACTATGGATATGACTACTACAATCCATACTTCGGTTACGGTTACGGACCATCTTACGGTTTCGGATATGGTTATGGCATGTATTCGGGCTTCTACGGCGGCTGGGGTGGTTACTACGGCGGATATTACGGCGGTGGATGGCCTTATGGGGGCGGCTACGGAAGAATATACGACGACCGCAACAGCGTGGCTTATGGCAGGAGGGAAAGGCCGAGTACTCTTTCATCCAGGTGGAATTCCGGAACAGGCATAACCGGATCAGCAAGAAGAGACACCTACTCAGGCACAACTTCCACTGCATCGAGAAGAACAGGAACTCCTTCTTCACCGGCATCTGCCAGCTCCAGGAGGGATAACGCTACTGTATCAGCAAGGCAGACAGACAGGACACAGGTTGACAGGACCATTCAGAGCCAGTCAAAAGGTTCCGTAAATTCAACATCAAGAAGTGCATCTTCAAGGCCTGAATACAACAGCTCAGGCAGATCATATACTCCAAGCTACAACAACCCGCGCATGCCCACACGTCCTTCCTATAATAACAGCAGGGCAGTTGAAAACTCAGGTGTGCGGTCGCGCGAAGACAATAATCAGCCGGTAATGCGCAGCCCCTCGAGCCAGCCTTCAAACCAGGGGACTTACCAGGCTCCTTCGAGAAGGTCAGAATCGTCGTCCTCATACTCAGCTCCCGCAAGCCGCTCCAACACATACAGGAGCGTTGAACCCTCAAGAAGCTCCAGGTCTGCTGACGTATACAGGAGCCCGAGCTATTCTGCCCCGGCTTCAAGAAGCTATTCACCATCCAATAGCGGAAGCTCTTACTCAGGTGGGAGCAGCAGATCATACAGCAGCGGATCCTCCTATAGCGGTGGTTCAAGCAGTGGCGGATCATCTTACAGCGGAGGCGGATCTTCGGGCAGCTCATCAGGTGGCTCATCAAGATCATCCTCGTCAGGCGGTTCTTCTTCAGGAAGGCGATAAAGCTGTAATATCCTCTGATTGAGGGAAATTCTAACAAAAAAATCAAATTATGAAAAGGATCAGTTTCGTAATATTAACCTTCCTTTGTGCTTCCGCAGGCATATTCGCCCAGAATGTGGATGATGCACTGCGGTATTCACAGATATTTTACGGTGGCACTTCGAGGTTTACTTCCATGGGAGGTGCGTTCACTGCGATAGGAGGAGATATCTCATCCCTCAGCCAGAACCCGGCAGGGCTGGGAGTATTCAGATCATCTGAAATAAGCATCAGCCCGCAACTATCCCATACAAAAACAGATGCCGGATTTTTCGGAAGATCCTCCAACTACGTGTATAATTTTGGCCTTAACCAGGCAGGCATCGTCAGCAACCTCATCTCAAATGCAAGCGGCCTGATTTCTTTAAATGCCGGTTATTCCTTCAATAAGACCAATAACCTGAACCAGTCCGTAAGAATACAGGGAATAAATACGGGAAGCTCAATGGCGGATTACTGGGCCCGCTCAAGCCAGGGCACACACTATAAAGACCTTCTTGACGCAGCCGGAATAGCATATGATGCCTGGGTGATTGACACAATAACAGGCTCGGGAGGCAGATCATACGGCACGGTATTCAATAATTATGGTGACAACCCTCCTTCAGTCTACGGACAGAATGTTCGCAGGCTTATTACCGATGAGGGCTTTACCGGTGAACATGCTCTTTCGATAGGTGGAAACTATGAAAACAAAATATATTTCGGTGCGACACTTGGCATCAACAAAATAAAGTACACAGGCCATTTTGAACATCTCGAATCAACAGATGCAGCGCTGCCTTCCGAATTTAAGAACTTTACATACACAGATCATTTTGAGAACAGCGGAACAGGTTATTCAATAAAGATCGGTGCCATATTCCGCCCGGTTGAAATGCTGCGACTGGGAATTGCATTCCATTCGCCGACCTGGTATAAGATCAATGAGTATTTCTATGAAGATATCTCCTCAAATTTCACAGGTGGAGGCAAATACAATTTCTCAGTAGACCCGCAAAGATACCAGTATGCCCTTGCAACTCCTTTCAGGGTCCTGGCGGGTGCAGCCGTTCAGATCGGTAAAATGGGACTGCTGAGCGCTGATTACGAATTTGTCGATTACAGCACTGCAAGATTCTCCGAAACGGGAGACGGTTATGATTACAGCGAAAAGAACGACATTATTAAGAGTACTCTCAAGCCAGTTAATAATTTGAGGTTTGGAGGAGAGCTCAGGCTTGACAAGCTGTATCTGCGCGGTGGTTACGGATATTATGGCAAGGCATTCCGCAGCGGTGAGGACAACCAGGATCTTCAGTATAACGCCATATCTGCGGGTATAGGTTTCCGTGAACAGAGGGTATCTGTTGATTTTGGCTTCACCAACTTTAACTACAAACAGAAATACGTGCTTTATCCTCTCGATGTAAATGCCAGTTCCGGCATTGCAGGGCTTACTACCGACAGGAACATGTTTACCCTTACCGTAGGGTATAAGTTTGGTTATTGATTTTTCTGAATATTGTTATAAAGTCCCCTTGCTGGTGCAGTGAGGGGATTTTTTCTACAAATATCCACCCGCTTCAGGTCCCATATTAAATATGAGATCTATTATGCTCAGGTTGGAAGTGAATTCATTTCCGAAAACCTGGAGATATCTTCTGTTTATGAACTCCTGACGTTTTTCAGGAGTGAGGCTGTATCGAAAGTCATTCGTCTGCCGGACTTCAGGAGCATATTCTGTTGTATTGCTGATCTCCCTTTCAATTTTCAGCATCCTTAACACCTTCCTGAGCAATAAATCGTTAAGATCGAAAAGGCATTCATGCTTCCAGAGTATGATTTGTTCCAACTCCTCAAAGTAAAAATCAAAAAATGGTGAATTGCCGTAAGCCGCCCTGATTGCCCTCAGGTGGACCTGCTGCCATCTTTTAGAATAGTCAATGCGAACTTCACGTATGGGGACTTTTCTCCTGCTTCCTTCATAGACCGGGACCGGGAGTAACAGCGGCCCGCCGGATGAAAGGATATAACAGCGGTTCCTGTAGGTCTGCTTGATATAATTCTCTTTGGCTTCAATCAGGACTGCCCGGGAACTTTTTATTAATGAAAAATACTGGACCGGCGGCAGGTATGCTGTTGAAAGGAGTATTTTCTCCTGCATCTGGGTTATTTCATTTTATTGATCATGCTTGCGCTGAAGCCTGCGCCAAAGCCGTTATCGATATTCACGACAGTCACGCCTGCAGAACAGCTGGTCAGCATGGCAAGCAAAGCTGAAATCCCTCCGAAATTTGCACCGTAACCAACGCTTGTCGGCACCGCAATCACAGGTTTGTCAACAAGGCCACCGACAACGCTTGCAAGGGCTCCTTCCATGCCTGCAATAACAACAATTACCCTGCATTGCCTTATTTCGGCGAGCTTGTCAACGAGCCGGTGAATACCTGCAACTCCCGCATCATAGATCCTGAGAACGTTGTTGCCCAGCAGCTCTGCTGTTATCGCTGCTTCCTCTGCCACGGGCATGTCGGATGTGCCGGCAGTGATAACTGCAATTCTTGTTTCCGGGCAATCAGGCTTTTTCTTCTGGACAGCTATGATCCGTGCAACAGGGTAATATACAGCATCAGCTGCGATCTCTTTTACAGCTTCAAACATCGTGTTGTCTGCGCGTGTGCCGATCACATTATTTTCCCTCGTGATCATCACCCGGAATATCTCCCTGACCTGCGCAACAGTTTTGCCTGCACAGTAAACAATTTCAGGGTAACCTGTACGAATCTCGCGATGGTGATCAATCTTGGCAAACCCAAGATCGCTGTACGGGAAATTCTTCAGTATTTCGAGTGCATCGTTTACGCTCCTTTTGCCGTCCCTGACATCTGACAGCAGTTTTTCAACTTCTTTGATATTCATGAGTCGTGGTTTTGAGGGTTCAGGCTTCCTGTCCTGTAGCCTTCAAGGTCCAAAGATATATACCTGAACCCTGATTTCTTCATTCCCGTGATTATCTGTTCCCTGATTTCCTTCTGCATTATTCTTTCCAGGTACCCGGGAGTGCATTCTATGCGTGCAACATCGCCATGCATTCTGACCCTGGTGCCCGGGAATCCGAGCTCAAAGAACAGGTTCTCTGCAGCTTCGATCATCCTTAGCATTGATTCGCTTATGACCGTATTATAAGGTATCCTTGTAAGCAGGCAAGCCATAGCCGGGCGGTCCCAGGTGCTCAGACCAGCCTGTTTGCTGAACTGCCTTATTTCAGCTTTGGTTAGTCCCGCTTCCAGTAGTGGGCTTCGAATTCCAAGTTCATTGAGAGCTTTCAATCCAGGTCTGAACTCACCTGTGTCATCGGCGTTTGTTCCGTCAGCTACATACCTGAGGTTGTTCTTTTTTCCAAAATCAATGAGATCTGTAAACAAGTTCTTCTTGCACAGGTAACATCTTTGCGGGGGATTGTTCCTGATCATTTCAGGGAATTCGATATCTATGATCGTATGCTTAATCCCGTGCCGGGAAGTGAATTCAACTGCATCTGATATCTCTCTCACAGGCGTATAAGCTGTTCTGATCGTAGCTGCGATGACCTCGATCTTTTTAAGCGAATGTGCCCTTTGAAGCAGGAAAGTGCTGTCGACCCCGCCTGAAAACGCCAGGACAAATGAGCCAAGATCAGCCAGTATCCTGTCCAGCCTTTTTGATTTTTCCTCTATCATTCGTCAACCTTTTCCCGTTAACCGTGACATTATCCTGGAATACACCTCCTTGAGAGGTATCCCTTTTTCGTCGGCGATCCTTTTGCAATCGTCGTACTCGGGTTTAAATGATACCTCTTTCCCTTCATGGAACGATCTCTTGACACTCACCTTGCCAAATTCGGTTTCTATTGTTTCAAATTTCCTTTCAAGAGTATCCTTTTTGAAAACAAATGTCCTTATTCCAAGCGTGGTTGATTCAGAGAAGATTACCTTTTTCAATGCATCCGTCAAACCTGTTTCACATATTACTTTAAGCATGATGCCCGGCCTGCCTTTTTTCATGATGATGTTTGACAGAAAAACATCTGCAGCGCCTGCTGCAAACAATCTCGAGGACAGGTGATCGAAAAATTCAGGGTTCATGTCATCGATGTTGCATTCGAGCATCACAGCATCATGCCCCTTATCGGCCTGTCCGGCAGGTTCACAGAGAAATACCCTGAGAAGATTCGGAATATCGGGATTCTGTTTCTGACCTACGCCATAGCCTGTCCTGATCACTTTCAGTTGACGGCCATTGCTGAAGTCCGTTCCAAGTGTTGCAACAATGGCAGCTCCTGTGGGCGTCGTTGCCTCAAAATTCACACCTCCCTGCCTCACAGGTAACCCGCTTATGATTTCCGCTGTTGCAGGGGCAGGCACTGGAAGTTTTCCATGCTCGCATTTCACGAAACCGCTTCCCAGTTCCACGAAAGGGACATACACTTCATCCACACCCAGCTCATTGAAGCATATTGCCGCGCCAACAACATCGATAATAGAGTCAATGGCTCCAACTTCATGAAAATGGACTTGATCGACTGGAATACCATGGACCTTCGCTTCAGCTACTGCAATTTTGCTGAAAATCTTAAGGCTCAGCTCTTTAGTCCTGTCATCAAGGGATGATGAATTTACAATATTCTCAATATCAGACAGATGCCTGTGCGCGTGCTCATGCCTCGTCTGCTTCACAGTTACCTTTGTGCCGGAGATGCCATGCCTCTGGTCTCTTTCTGCTAACAGTTCCCATCCTTCCAGGTTAAGCTTGCCGAGTTCGCCTGTGAGCCAGGTTTTTTCGATTCCCAGGTCGATCATTGCACCCAGGTTCATATCTCCGCTGATCCCGGAAAAGCAGTCATAATGAAGTATTTTCATGTCAATAGAAAAATTCAGATATCAATTTCGAACCGAGCCACGAAGATACTATTTACGATCCGATACTTAATAATAATAAAAAAAATCGTATTTTCGGCGCTTGTCCGGTCGTGGGTTAACACCTGAAAAATCACATAAAATGAAAAGAAGAGATTTTCTTAAAACTTCACTCGGAGGCAGCATTGCAGCAGGAGCTGCATTGAAGCTGGGCGGTTACGGGAAAATGTGGAAATCAGAAGCAGCTTACGCCAAATATGATATGGTTGCTGTTATGGGGGGAAACCCTGATGCCATGTTCGATCTTGGTATTCAGGAATTAGGCGGGATGGGAGCATTTGTGACGAAAGGCCAGAAAGTCCTCATAAAACCAAATATCGGGTGGGATGTGATCCCGGAGCTCGCTTCCAATACCAATCCTGCCCTTGTAAAAAGAATTATCGAACATTGTTTCAAAGCAGGTGCCAAAGAGGTGTATGTCTTCGATCATACCATCGATAACTGGATTAACTGCTACAAAAATTCCGGCATAGAGAAAGCAGCAAAAAGCGCCGGAGCTAAAGTTGTACCCGGCCATTCGGAAAATTATTATCACGAAATATCCATCCCCGGAGGCGTACAGCTTCAGAAAGCAAAAGTGCATGAGCTTCTGCTCGAAACTGACGTATTCATCAATGTGCCGATTCTGAAAGATCATAATTCCACCAGGATGACCGCTTCCCTGAAGAATATGATGGGGGTTATCTGGGACAGGGGATACTGGCATTCGAACAACCTTGACCAGTGCATAGCCGATTATGCATTATACGAGAAAAAACCGGCGCTGAACATTATCGACTGTTATAATGTAAAGGTGAAGCATGGACCACAGGGTGTTTCAAAGGAAGACAATGTACTTATGAAATCCCAGATAATCTCCACCGACTGGGTTGCCGCAGACACAGCCGCTGCAAGAATGCTCAAGGTCCCTGTAGAAAAAATAGGATATATTCCCATAGCTCATAAAATGGGCCTCGGAAACATGAATATAGACGGTCTGAATATTAAAAGGATAAAAATGTAGCCTGATGAAATCACATCAGCTGAGGACTTTGCGTATCATCATCGCAGGATTATTTTTTATCAGTGTTTTCTTTGTTTTTGCTGATTTCAGATCATTAATCCCGGCAAAATATACTGAACTCCTTCTCTCGCTGCAGTTCATCCCTTCTGCACTGAAGTTTTTCAATGCAGGCACTCTCGTTGCAGGAGGATTCATAACCGTAATGGTCCTCACAGTCTTTACGGGACGTACTTACTGCTCCTTCCTTTGTCCGCTGGGGATCGGACAGGATATCTTCAGCCGGATCGGGGGCAAATTCCGCAGGAAATTCCGCCGGTACGGATACAAGCGGCCACATACGGTTCTGCGGTACATCATACTTGCCGCAACACTTGTGGTAACAATGGTATGGGGTATCTACATGCTTACGCTTCTTGATCCCTACAGTGTTTTCGGCAGGTTCATGACCTTTCTTGCAAAACCTGCTGTAATATGGATAAATAATATTTTTGCAGGGCTTCTTGGCAGATTCGACATCTATACACTCAGCCATACACCGGTGAAACCATTTGCACTGGTGATGTACACGCTGCCGGTTGCCTTTTTCCTCCTGGTAGGAGCGATGTCGCTGACAAAAGGAAGATTCTACTGCAACACAATTTGTCCTGTCGGCACTTTTCTCGGACTGCTTTCCAAAGTATCGATCCTGAGGATTAAAATGAACGAGTCCGCATGCACAAGGTGCGGACGCTGCTCGATGCGTTGCAAATCATCATGTATCGATTTTCTCAGGCACGATGTTGACGTTTCCAGGTGCGTGGGCTGCTTCAACTGTATCAATGAATGTCACGAACATGCCATCTCGTATGGAATTGTGAACCTGAAGAAGAAAGATAAAGCCGGACACGTCACAGACGAAAGCAGGAGGAAAGCTATAGCAGGATCAATCCTGTTTCTGCTGGGAATACGACAGGCGGCTGCACAGGAAACGAAAGCGCCCAAGCCAAAAAAGCCGTCGACTGTAAAGGAAGAAAAAACTAATCCTGTCTGTCCACCTGGTAGCGGCTCCATTGCTGATCTGAATAAAAAATGCACCGCCTGTTCGCTTTGTATCAATGCCTGTCCGAACGGTGTGCTTCAACCGGCTTTTAAAGAATATGGGTATACAGGCCTGATGCAACCGGTAATGAATTACCATAAAAGCTTCTGTACTTACAAATGCAGTATCTGCACTGAAGTATGTCCCACTGATGCACTGAAGCCACTGGTGCTTGAAGCAAAACAGCTTACCCAGCTTGGGAAAGTGAAATTCATCAGGGACAACTGTGTTGTTAAGACTGAGAAGACTGCCTGCGGCGCCTGCTCAGAGAGCTGCCCGACCAAAGCTGTGTACATGGTTCCCTTTGAAGGCAACCTGCTGATCCCTGAGACAAACGACGAAATATGCATAGGGTGCGGGCATTGTGAGTATGCATGTCCGATGGTGCCCTACAAGGCAATTTACGTTGACGGGAATGCCATACATACGGCTGCCAAAAAGCCCGAAAACGAGAAAGCAGATATAGAGACTCCAGTCGATTTCCCATTCTAAATCTTAACAAATGAATCCAACTCACATTGAGCATATCGGAATAGCTGTAAGCGATCTTGATGCGGCGGTAAAACTCTACGAAAAGATCCTGGGCACAACATGTTACAATATCGAGGAGGTTGCCGATCAGAAGGTGAGAACCGCATTCTTCAGGGTAGGGGAGACCAAGATCGAACTTCTGCAGTCAACTGATCCTGAGGGCCCTATAGGTAAATTCATAGAGAAAAAAGGGGAAGGTATTCACCATATTGCTTTTGCAGTGAGGGACATTGAAAGCCAGCTCGTTGAAGCTTCGTCCAGGGATATCAGGCTCATCGATCTTACTCCAAGAAAGGGTGCAGAAGGCCTCGACATTGCATTCCTTCATCCAAAATCCACCGGCGGTGTTCTTGTGGAGCTTTGCGAGAACAAAAAGGGAAATTCCTGAAAAATCATTAGATTTGTATCTGAACCAATCTGTTGCCGGTAATGAACAGTCCTGTTGCAGTTGCAGGCAATTGCGGACCAAAGGTCAGATCAGATTGCGAGATGACTCTTGCGATCGAATCAGATGGAGGTATATCGATAACACTTTCATCCAAAGTCGAGTCTCTTTATGGCAGTTCCATCAGGCAGCTTGCCAGTGAGACCCTGGATTTCTATGGCATAAAGCATGCATCTGTCAGCATTATTGATTCCGGGGCACTTCCTTTTGTGATAAGTGCAAGGCTGGAAGCCGCTGTTAAAAAATTAACAGGAGACACCCGTGATTACCTCCCGGAATTCAGGAACAGGGACCTTCCTGCAAGCAAGAGGGAAAGAATGAGATTTTCCAGGCTCTATCTTCCCGGGAATACCCCATCTCTTATGATAAATGCAGGATTGCATTCAGCTGACGGCCTGATCCTCGATCTTGAGGATTCGGTTGCACCCGGAAAGAAAGACGAAGCCCGGGTTCTTGTGCGCAATGCATTGAGGCAGCTTGATTTTTATGGCGCTGAAAGGATGGTGCGAATAAACCAGGGTGAAACGGGCATAAAGGATCTTGAAGCGGTAATTCCGCAAAATATTAATCTTGTTGTCATTCCCAAATGCGAGAATGCAGGCCAGGTGCTGGATGTACGTTCTGTGATCAGTTCAGTTAAGAAAAAATCGGGGATAGAGGGTGAAGTGTTTCTCATGCCCGTCATTGAAACAGCCATCGGGGTCGAAAATGCTTTCGGCATTTCAACCTCATCCCAGGATGTGGTTGCTGTTGCAATCGGACTTGAAGATTACACAGCCGATCTGGGCGTGCAAAGGACCGCAGAAGGACTTGAATCATTTTACGCCAGGACCCGGATAATCAACGCCGCCAGGGCTGCGGGAATACAGCCTATCGATTCCGTATTTTCCGATATCGGGGACCTTGATGCTTTGAAGAACAACGTGAAAATTTCCAAATCACTTGGTTTTGAGGGAATGGGTTGCATCCACCCCCGCCAGGTAGAAGTGATACGCCAGGGTTTTGCACCTTCAGCTGATGAAACGGAAAAAGCAAAAAAGATAATACTGGCTTTTGACGAAGCGGTCAGGTGCGGTTCAGGCGTCATTGCATTTGGTTCAAAAATGATCGATGCCCCGGTGGTCGCGCGTGCACACAGAACGGTTTCACAGGCTGTCAGCCTCGGTTTTCTTCCGGTAAACTGGAAGGAAGCAGAAGCAGGTTCTTTATAAAACATTAAGTTATGTCGTCAGATACTGTGATTAATGCAGCCGGAAGGCATGTTCCGCTTCAACTGAACGGGCAGCCTGCCGTGCCATTCAAGGGTGTGGGGATGCACAAACCCGCCGGGCTGAAACATGCTCCGCCTGTCCCTTCATGTTCTGATTACCCTGCCGACGGCAATAAGGTGGTAAGCAGCCTTGAAGAGGCTTTGAAATTATGCGGAATCAGGGACGGCATGACAATCTCGACGCATCATCATCTGAGGGATGGCGATCTTATAAGCAATAAGGTTTTCGAAATCGCCTCATCGATGGGCCTCAGGGATCTCGTCTGGTTTCCGTCAGCTTCATTCCCCTGCAATGACGTCGTAATCAAATATCTTGAGGACGGGACAATTAACCGCATAGAGGGAAGCATGAACGGGCCGATCGGAAGATTTGTATCAGAAGGGAAGATGAAAGGCACCGCAGTTCTGAGGTCTCACGGCGGAAGGGTGCAGGCAATCCAGGACGGGGAATTGAAGATCGACATTGCAGTACTTGCTGCACCATGTGCTGATTCATTCGGAAATGCCAGGGGTACAGGAGGAAAGTCAGCCTGCGGTGTTCTTGGATATGCCAAGGCCGATTCTATGTACGCCGACAAGGTGATCGTTGTAACTGATAACCTGGTCGACCTGCCGTGTTTTCCTATGGAAATTGAAGGGAATTATGTCGATTATGTGGTTGTTGTCGACAAAATAGGGCTCCCGGAAAAAATTGTTTCAGGCACTACCGAGATAACAAAAAGTCCTGACCGGCTGCTTATTGCCAGGCTCACAGCCATGTTCCTCGAGAAGTCGGGCATTCTTAAGGATGGTGTAAGAATGCAGGCGGGTGCGGGTGGAATATCACTGGCAATTGCAGTATTTATCCAGGATATGCTCAGGGAAAAAGGCTGGAAATCGTCATTCGGTTTTGGCGGCAGCACAAAGTATATGGTCGGGATGCTGGAAGAGGGGTTGATGGGGTACATCCTCGATGCACAGGCATTCGACCTTGAGGCAGTGAGCTCTGTTGCAAGGAATGAAAATCATGTGCCGTACCCGGTTTTCAATGCATACAATTATCATTCAAAGGGCAACCTCACCAGCATGATGGACATCATGATACTTGGTGCAACGGAGATCGATCTCGATTTTAACGGGAATGTGGTCACTCATTCTGACGGGTACCTGCTGCACGGCATAGGCGGCTGGCAGAATTGCCTTCATGCACGGAATGTTATTGTCCCGCTTCCCTTATTCCGTGACCGGATACCAGTTATCGTCGACAGGGTGACAACACTCTGCGGACCTGGTGAAATGATCGATGTGGTGATCACAGAAAGAGGAATTGCGATCAATCCGCTCCGCACCGACCTTATCGAAAGCGTGAAAAGGAGCGGTTTGCCACTGAGGACTATCCGGGAGCTTAAGGATGAAGCTGAAAGGATCTGCGGAAAGCCTGAAAAGCCGCGGCTCGAAGAAGATATTGTTGCAGCCGTGAAGTGGGTTGATGGAACCGTAATCGATGTGGTCAGGAGAATAAAGAAGTGATGAAAAAATACAAATGCGTCGTTTGCGGGTATATCTATGATCCCGATACGGGTGAGCCCGAATCAGGCATTCCTCCCGGCGTTCCTTTCGAAGATCTTCCTGATGATTACCTTTGCCCGGTGTGCGGTGCTGGTAAAAATGAATTTATGGAAACTGATTTCTGACCTGTTATTTTTCAACCGGCATGTTCCGTACCACATCAGTCAGCAGATCCCAGAACATCTGGGCAGTTACAATTTCAACTTTTTCTTCCGGCGTATGCGCGCCCTTGATCGTCGGACCAAAGGAAATCATATCTATATTATTGATTTTCTTGTATATCAGGCCACATTCAAGTCCTGCATGTATCGCTCTCACGAGGGGTTCTTTCCCGAAAAGTTTTTTATAGGAGTTTTTTGTGATCGAGAGTATTTCGGAATTAAGGTCCGGTTTCCAGCCCGGGTACCCCGACGAATGTGTCACGCTCGCACCTGCCAGCTTCATGCAGGATTCTACCATGGAGGCAGCGTTGTGCTTCGATGATTCGACCGAGCTTCTCTGCGTTGTAATTATGCTGATGACGTTATTTCGCTCAAATTTGGCAGATGCCAGGTTGGTCGAAGTCTCGACAAGGTCATCCATCTCCTTCGACCAGGCAATAACTCCGTGAGGGCAGCAGCTGAGAAGGCTTATAAACCTGTTCTGTGATTCCCTGTCCATGACGGAAGAGGGGAGAGGAACTTTTTTCCAGGAAAGATTGAGATGCTTTTCCATATCGCCGAACTCGGCAGCCAGTGTTGCAGACAGCTCAGAGATCAGTTTAACGGCATGTTCAAGATCTTCGGGGTGAAGGACAATTGTTGAAAATGCTTCCCTTGGAATTGCGTTTCTCAGGTTTCCGCCGTCGAATGATGCAACTGATATTTCCCTTTCATTCGAAATGTTCAGGAGCAAACGGTTCATTATCTTGACGGCATTCCCGTATCCCTTATGTATCTCATCGCCGGAATGGCCGCCATGAAGGCCGGTAAGGGAAATTTGAATTGCAGCCATATTCCTCCCGGCAGGAACACTCTCATATTTCATTTCACCAACCGTGTCAAGTCCTCCTGCGCATCCGATGAAAAGTATTCCTTCATCCTCTGAATCAAGATTCACAAGTGTTCTTCCTGAGAAAAAATCTGAATTAAGGTTTATTGCGCCGGTCATGCCGGATTCCTCATCGACTGTGAACAGGCATTCTATCTTTCCGGCCTTGAGGCTTTTGTCCGTCAGGATCGCAAGCTGGGCTGCTATTCCGATGCCGTCATCAGCGCCAAGAGTCGTTCCGCTGGCAGTTACCCAACCGCCTTTTACTGCAGGTATTATGGGATCGGTATTCCAGTTGTGCGGATGATCTGCATTTTTCTCGCCCACCATGTCCATATGACTCTGGAGAACAATGGTCTTACTGTTCTCCATCCCCGGCGATGCTTTCCTTACTATCAAAATATTGCCAACTTCATCCTCCTTAGATTCAAAGTTGTTCTCACGGGCAAAATTCATGAGGTACCGCCTGATTTTGACTTCATTTTTTGATAACCTGGGGATACTGCATATCTCTTCAAAATAATGCCAGAGGGAATAAGGAGCAAGCTGGTTTAAAACATCCATTTTTTTTTCAGGATTTTTTGAAAGTGGAGCAAAAATAGTATTTTTTTTCATTTTTGACCCTGATTGTTAATTATACACTCAAAACAATTGAGCGGGAAATTCCTACATTTACATATAAACAAATTATCAACAGAAAAGAGCATATGGCTAAACATAAAATCGTCGTTCTCCCCGGTGATGGTATCGGAGCAATTGTGATGAAAGAGGCAATAAGAGTGCTTGATGCCTCCGGATTTGATGCTGAATACATATATGGCGATATCGGATGGAAGTTCTGGTGCACGGAAGGAAATGCATTGCCGGACCGCACGGTTAAACTCATTGAAAAGCACAGGATAGCTCTTTTCGGAGCAATAACATCCAAACCGAATGACGAAGCAAAAGCCGAGCTCGATCCGGAGCTTAAAGATAAAGGCTTCAGCTACTCAAGTCCGATTGTGGCACTGAGGCAGCATTTCAACCTGGATATATGCGTAAGACCATGCAGGTCATATAAGGGCAACCCGCTTAATTTTGTCAGGAGGGGAAAAGGAAATACGATAGATGAGCCCCTTGTGGATGTTGTAATATTCAGGCAGAATACGGAATGCCTTTATTCCGGTGTTGAATGGACAAACCCGCCGTCAAACGTTTATGATGCACTGATGACCCACCCGAAATTCGTTCAGAATTTCGGCAATGTTCCCGTGAATGAACTTTCAATCTCAGCAAGGATCTTCACTAAAAAGGCCACTAAAAGGATTCTTGAGGCAGCATTTGAGTTTGCCGTGAAGAACCATTATAAATCTGTAACGGTCTGCGAAAAGCCCAATGTCATACGCGAGACTTCAGGGATGATGTGGAAACTTGCGAAGGAGACCCAGGCATCATACCCCGGAATAAAGCTTGTCAATACAAACATAGATGCACAAATGATGTGGCTCACGAAGAATCCTGAAGATTACGGTGTAATAGTCGCAGGCAACATGTTCGGTGATATTGTCTCAGATGGATTCGCCGGGCTTATAGGCGGATTGGGATTTGCATGCAGCGCGCAGTTTTCCTCTGACGGTATAGCAGTCTTCGAACCGACCCATGGATCGGCGCCCAAATATGCCGACTACAAAATTCCCATAGTAAACCCTGTTGCTATGATCGAATCGGCATGCATGATGCTCGATTACATCGATGAAAAGAAGATTGCCTCCTCAATAAGGAGATCAATATCTTCGGTGATTGCCGAAGGCAGGGTACGCACTTATGATATGATGAGAATGGCCGGCAGGCCCGATGTCCTCAGGAACGGTGCTGCCTCCACTCCGGAGATGACAGATGCAATAATTGCAGGATTGAAATAATGCCTTTATGAATATGTTAATTCAGAAGCTCTGGCCTGAGCTGGGATGGATCAATAACCAGGAACTCCGCGAAAGCACAGCCCATACCTGGGAGCTCGCACTTGAAAAAAGCGTCCTGACTGCTGATGATCTTGACAGGATACCGTTTACGCTCCTCTGCGGACCCGGTATGAATGTCAGCTTCATGGCCCACAAGAGGTGCGTGGTCCATCTTGCCAGGGTTTGCGGGGAGAAGATGAATGAGTTTTTCAGGGATCAGCTTCCCGTAAACATGGATGTGCTCATATCAGGAGCTATTCTTGCCGATGTCGGGAAACTGCTTGAATATGAATTGGATGAAGAAGGCAAAGCAGTACAGGGTAAGTACGGAAAATACCTCAGGCATCCTTTTTCGGGTGTCTCCCTTGCAGAACAATGCGGTATCCCGCCGGAGGTATGTCATATCATTGCCGCTCATGCAGGCGAAGGTGATCTTATTAAGAGGTCCACAGAGGCATACATCGTGCACCATGCGGATTTCATGGCATTCGAGCCATTCAGAAACCGGCTGGTGATCTAATGATATTTTTACGCTCAACGCTCAATGCTCAACGCACCCCTACCCCAGCTTCATTTTCTGGACCTGTTCGATATTTCTCTCGTTGGTAACGGCCTTCGCATCAGGGGTATACAGGTATTCAATGAGGTCCTGGTACTTATCCATGATCTTTCCCCTCACGATTTTCAAGCTGGAATTCATCAATCCATTGTCTTCATTGAAACCTTCTTCAAGAATTCCGATAGCAACAGGAAGCCACCTTTGAGGGAACATATTTCCGTATTTGCCATTTGTGCGGTACTCATTTACCTCATTTTCGATCAGGTTTATAACTGCCCTGACGCCTTCATCTGAATCTGCCGTCAGGTTCTTCTCCTCGAGATAGATTTTCAGGGCATGCTGGTTCGGAACGACCAGGGCAACTGTATACGGGCGCTGATTATTGTACAACATGCACTGATCTACGTACTTTGATTGTTCCGAAATTGCTTCCTCAATGCTTTCAGGACTGAATTTTTCACCATCATCAGCAATCAGAAGGCTTTTGAATCTGCCAAGCACATACAGGAATCCGTCTGAATCCATGTAACCCATGTCGCCCGTATGCAGCCAGCCGTCCTTTACAGCTTCCTTTGTGGCATTTTCATTTTTCCAGTAGCCATACATTACATTTTCGCCCCTGATAACGATCTCTCCTTTCTGTCCGGCAGGCAGCTCTTTCCCGTCTTCATCCAGTATCTTGAGATCCATGTTGTTGACTAAAGCACCGGAGGATCCCAGCTTATGCCTGCTTGCGGAATTTGAAGAGATTACCGGTGAAGCTTCACTGAGCCCGTATCCCTGGTACATCGGTATGCCCAGGGCATAAAAGAATCTCTGAAGCTCAATGTCGAGCAATGCCCCGCCCCCTATGAAGAAGTCGAGCTCACCTCCGAAAACCTCGCGTATCTTGCTGAAGAGAATACGGTCGAACAGGTCAAGAGCCGGTTTCATGAATTTTTGCACGCCCTGTCCCTTGTTATATCCTTCCTTATTATAAGCGTATGCAATTTTGAGGGCCCGGTTAAACAGCATCTCAGTCGGAACTCCCTTCTCCTTTATACCCTTCTCGATGTTCTTCCTGAAGTTCTTCGCAATTGCGGGAACGCTCATCAGGAGGTTTGGCTTGATCTCCTTGAGGCAACCGGGAAGATTCCTGAGTGTTTCGATCGGGGTCTTGCCGGTTTTTACAGAGGCAATGCTCGCACCTTTTCCCATGAAGGCAAAAATGCCGCAGGTATGACCAAATGAATGGTCCCAGGGAAGGATCAGCAGAGTCTTATAAAATTGTGGTATGTCAATGAGGCTGTAAGCCTGGTACACGTTAGATACGTAATTTCCGTGGGTGAGTATTATCCCTTTAGGATCTGCAGTGGTTCCTGAGGTATAGCATATGTTTGCAAAATCGGAAGGCCTTATGCTTTTATAAAGATCTTCGAAATATTCAGCATTGAATGGTTTTTCGAGCCATTCCCTTCCAAGCTTCCTCACTTCATTGAAATGAACTTCATTTGGGCCATATTCTTCCTGGGTGTCGAAGTGGACGATCTTTTCTATTCCGGGGCATTCGGTGATTATTCCGGTCAGCTTCTGAGCCTGTATGGATGAAGCCAGGATCATTCGTGCGCCGGAATGGTTAATCCTGAATTTTATCTCTTCAGGATTGAGCTTCTGCGAAAGCGGAACATTGACTGCCCCGGCATAAAGAATACCCAGTTCACCGATAACCCAGCTGTTGCGTCCTTCAGATATTAAGCTCAGCCTGTCACCCTTTTTGATCCCCAGCCTGATCAGTCCTGCTGCAAATTCATAAACCTGCTTCCTGGTCTCACCGTAAGTCGTCCCTTCGTATTTGTCATGAGGTTTCTCCCACAGGTACACATTGCTGCTGAACTTCTCGACACTTTCTTCAAAAAACTGGATTAAGGATTTCATAGGCTTTCTTTATTGTATACAGTTCAAAATAAAAGCCTAATATACGAAAATCATAATTTGCATAATTTTCAGGATTATGTATCTTTGGTAAATAACCTCATTCTGAATAAAAGACTAACCTGAAAAAACCTTCTGATTATGAGATTCATAGCTGCAATTATTTTAGTTCTGGCGCTTGCGGGTCTGCCTTCATGCAAATTTTTAAAAAATAATGTATTCGGGAAAAAGGCACGACTGGCCGCCGAGATGCAGGCAATAAAGGACAGCATCAGGGTTGCCGATTCAATTAAAGCTGCAAATGAAAAGCTTCTTGCATTTGAAAGCGCCAGGCAGGATTCGCTCCGGAGAGCAGAGGAAGAAAGGCTTGCTGCGGAAACCAGGTATAACATTATTGTAGGGAGCTTCATTACGCCTGAATATGCAAAGAGCATGGCAGCGGAATACACCAGCATGGGGTACAGTACACGTCTTATAAAGCCTGCAAACAGTAAATTTGAGCTTGTTGCTGCAGAAGGTCACAAAAGCCTGAGGAAAGCCATCACAAGACTGGAGCAATTCCGTGATACAGTTCAGCTCGAATCGTGGATTTATGTGAATCAGTGACGTATTATCGTCTGTTCCCTGTCGGGGCCCACTGATACCATTGTGATCGGAACTCCGGTCTCCTTCTCGATGAATGCAATGAACTTTTTCAGCTCGGATGGCAGCCTGTCATATTTTCTGATGCCTGAGATATCTTCCATCCAACCTTCACTCTCAATGTAAACAGGTTCGATTGCAGTATCTCCGGAGACGGGTATTTCGCTGCATTCAGAACCATTTACCTTATAAGATACACAGATCTTTACTTTGTCAAATCCCGACATCACATCTGCCTTGGTCATGAAGAGCTGAGTGACACCATTTATCATTATCGAATATTTCAATGCAGGAAGGTCAAGCCAGCCGCAGCGGCGGGGGCGTCCTGTTGTAGCACCGAATTCATGACCTGTTTTCCTTAGATTCTCACCGGTCGCATCATTCAGCTCGGTAGGGAAGGGGCCTGTTCCAACTCTTGTACAATATGCCTTGAAGATGCCGAAGATCTCTCCTATCTTCTTAGGAGAAACGCCAAGGCCGGTGCATGCTCCTGCGCTGATGGTATTCGATGACGTAACGAAAGGGTATGAGCCAAAATCAACATCGAGTAAAGTGCCCTGTGCGCCCTCGGCAAGTACCTTTTTACCATTTGAAGATAGGTCGTTGACAAGATATTCCGTATTGATGATCCTGAATTTTTTCATCATCTCGATGCCTTCGAACCATCCTTTCTCGTATTCGTCCGCATTGAAAGACAGATCATAATTTTTAAGGATCGAGAGGTGCCTCTCCTTTCTTTTCAGGTACATCTCCATGAAGTCAGGCCTGAGGATATCGCCGGCACGAAGCCCGTTGCGGCTGGCCTTGTCGGTATAGGCAGGTCCTATTCCTTTGAGAGTGGAACCGATTTTTGTCATGCCTTTCTGGCATTCATACGCTGCATCGAGTATCCTGTGCGTGGGAAGGATGAGATTTGCCCTTGTTGAAATAACAAGGCGTTTCGTGAGTTCCTCGACAGGCGGGCCAAGTTCCTCTATCTCTTTCCTGAAAACTGAAGGATCGATTACCACCCCGTTGCCTATAAGATTAAGTTTACCGGTATGGAAGATGCCTGAAGGGATGAGATGAAGCACATGCTTGACATTATTGAATTCCAGAGAATGCCCGGCATTTGGCCCTCCCTGGAAACGCGCAACCACATCGTATCCGGGGCTTATTGCATCAACAATTTTACCCTTTCCTTCGTCGCCCCATTGCAGGCCAAGCAGAATGTCAACGTTCATATATGCTACCGTATGAAATCGTTGCAAGGTACAAATTTATTTTACCCTGAAAAAGACATCATCAACATTGTTAAAAAAACATAATTGGAGATAAAAAAAAGAGGTTTGTTTTAGATTTTCTTGATTTTTTAAATTTTAGGTTTAAATTTGTTTTAACAGTTAATGAAAGTCATGTTAAACCTTAAACTTAGAATTATGAAAAAACTTTTACTCCTGATTGTCGCTGTCTCTTTACTGATGCCTGTCAGAGCACAGGAAACTTCAAGTGAAAAGAATGTACTTAAAGTGAATACTCTTGCAATATTCCTCGGTACAGGATCAATTTTCTATGAGAGGGCATTTTCTGAAAGTATGTCCGGACAGCTTGGCGTGGGTTATCTTAATTATGGCAAGGGCGGTGACAGGTTCAGCGGCCTGTTCCTTACTCCCGAAGTAAGATTTTATCCGAAGAAAAATGCAATCGATGGAATGTATCTTGCTCCTTATCTGAGATATAATAAGCTGACAGCTAAGGCAGAAGATGCCGGAAAGGGCAGTGTATCCTCAATGGGTGGTGGTCTTGCATTCGGGCGCCAGTGGGTTACAAACTCGGGCTTTACAATGGACCTTTTCTTCGGTGGCCATTATATGAAGGCTTCTGTAAAAGCCGAGGATGAGACAGGTACATCAACTGTAGATGCCGGTTTATTCGATGGTTTCGGATTCAGGATCGGCTTTGCTCTCGGTTTCGCATTCTGATGAAAATCTTTAAAAATGAAAGAAGGCTGCACAACAGCCTTCTTTTATTTTGTACACCTTACGCCTCACACCTGACCTCTCACGCGTTATTACCTTTTTTCCCGTTACCGTTCCCGTTATAATGTCCATATATATAAAGTGAGTGAAACTGCGGGCTGAAATTATGAAGCTCGCATGCCGTGTTTATGATCTCATGTATCCTGGGATCGCAGAATTCAATCACCTTTCCTGTTTCAATATCGATCAGATGATCATGCTGGCCGCACTGGTAAGCCCTCTCGAACTGTGCTATGTTTTTTCCGAACTGGTGCTTTATAACAAGGTTGCAGTCAAGCAGCAGCTCGATCGTATTATAGAGCGTAGCCCTGCTTACCCTGTAATTCTTGTTTTTCATGAAGATATAGAGGGACTCGATGTCGAAATGGCCCGTCCTTGAATATATCTCATCCAGGATGGCATATCTCTCAGGAGTTTTCCTGTGACCTTTTTTTTCAAGATACTCAGTGAAAATCTTCTTCACGGTTAATTTCGTATCATCACTAATCATATCTGGTCTAATTTAAAATTAGCACAAAAATATGCATTCCCCTGAATTAAACAATCATTTGGAAAAATCCTCGACCCTTTTTACGGATTCAATTCCCTGGATACTTGAAATTTTCATTATCAGGTTGTTGAGGTCACGGGTATGATGTACATAGAGATCGATCGTACCTTCGAAAATGGTATCTTTTACGGAGATATTTATATTGGTCATATTGACCTTCAGCTCGGACGAAATAATGTTTGTTATCTCATTTACGAGGCCAATGCGGTCTATTCCCGTCATGTGAATCCTGGCAAGAAAGGATACCAGCTTGTGTATTGCCCATTTGACGGCAATTATCCGGTTTCCCTCGTTTGACATTATCCTGATGGCTACCGGACACTTTGGTTTGTGGATGATAATGGTTCCGTCAGGAGAATGATATCCCGTCACCTCATCACCCGGTATCGGGTTGCAGCATTTTGCAATTTCGTACGACTGCTCGGCATTATCCACATTCTCCCTGAGAAGAAAAGGCTGGCTTTTATCGATCGGATCAGCGCCGGCCGGAACAGGTTTCTTTTCCTTTTTCGAGCCTATCAGCTTAAGTTCCCAGTATTTGATGATATTTTTTGCAGGGTTTCCCTTCCTGGTAATCTTGCCAAGATTCTCCAGGCTTACTCTTCCTGCGCCTATTGCGGCATAAAAATCATCCCTGTTCTCGTAATCGTATGACTGCAGGATAGTCTTGAGGCTTTCGGAATTGAGCGGTTGTCCTATCTCCTTCATCCTGCTGTCGAGCATGTCAATTCCTTTTTGAATGCTGTCACGTGTTTCAGCTCTCAGTGCATTTCTGATGGCATCCCTTGCTTTGGCGGTTTTTACAAACGAGAGCCAGTCAATTTCAGGCTTGGCAATTTCTGAAGTTATGATCTCCACCTGGTCGCCGCTCTGCAGGGTTGTGCTGATCGGGCTAAGCTTGTAGTTGATCTTGGCACCGATAGACTTGTTGCCGATTTCAGTATGAATTTCATATGCAAAATCGAGAGCAGATGCACCTTTAGGAAGGCTGACGAGCAAGCCTTTCGGAGTAAAAACCATGATCTCCGACGCAAAAAGATTCATCTTGAACTCATCCAGAAACTCCACTGGGTCTTCCCTCGGGTTCTCGAGCATCACCCTTATCTTCTTTATCCATTTGTCGAGCTCACTCTCCTGGGTATCATCACCTTTATATTTCCAGTGCGATGCATAGCCTCTTTCAGCGATCTCGTCCATCCGCCTGCTCCTTATCTGTATCTCTACCCACTGACCCTCCGGCCCCATAACAGTTACGTGCAGAGCTTCATAGCCGTTTGGTTTCGGCCTGCTGACCCAATCCCTGAGCCTGTCTGGCTTGGGCATGTAAACATCGGTGATAATGGAGTAAATGTTCCAGCATTGTGTTTTCTCGGGAGTACCTTCCTTGGGATCGAAAACAATCCTTACTGCAAGAACATCGTATATCTCTTCAAAGGGCACATTCTTGGCCTGCATCTTTTTCCATATTGAAAAGATGGACTTCGGTCTTCCCGAAATGTCGAACCGGAACCCTGCCTCTGTAAGCCTTTCTATTATAGGAAGTGAAAACTTGTTTATGAGTGCGATATTCTTCTTTTCAGAGTGCCTCAGCTTCGCAACTATCTCATCGTATATCTGCGGCTGCCTGAACCTGAAGCTAAGATCCTCAAGCTCGCTTTTTATGGCGAACAGGCCAAGACGGTTTGCAAGCGGGGCATAAAGGAAAATTGTCTCACCTGCGATTTTCATCTTCTTGTGCTCGGGCATTGAATCGAGGGTCCTCATATTGTGCAGCCTGTCGGCAATTTTAATGAGTATTACCCTGAGGTCATCCGACAGGGTGAGGAGCATTTTCCTGAAATTCTCCGCCTGCAATGATGCATTTTCCTTATTATACGTACCAGAGATCTTCGTAAGACCGTCGATCAGTGAAGCTATTTTTGGCCCGAATTCGCGTTCGACATCCTCAAGAGAATACTCCGTGTCCTCGACAACGTCATGCAGAAGGGCCACAACAATCGATTTTGCGCCGAGGCCGATTTCCTGGTTTACGATCTTCGCAACAGAAATCGGATGTATTATATAAGGCTCACCCGATTTCCTCCGCATGTTCCAGTGAGCTTCATTGGCAATATGAAAAGCCTTGTCGATCATCTCCCTGTCACCCTGCTTATTGCAGCGCAGAAGATGATTCACAAGGCTGTCATATTCCTGCTGAATATGCATCCTGTCCTCCTCGTCAAAAACGTCTTTACCCATGAATTTCTCAGCAAAGCAAGTTACAAATATAAGAAAAAGACGGAAGACGGAAGACGGAAGACCGAAGACGGAAGACGGGCACCAGGTACCCGGACTACTTCTTGATTGCTACGGTTCCGGTCTTTGAGATCTTTTTACCTGAAGGAGCTGTAACCCTCAGGGTCCACAGGTAAACACCCTGGACTGCATCCGATCCATCCCATGATTCATTGAAATCTCCCGATTCGAAGAGTACCTTTCCATCTCTGTCACTTATCACAAGATGGTATGCAGAGGGTGTAAATGACATCACAGGTCTGAAAAGATCATTCAGGAGATCGTTATTGGGAGTGAAAAGGTTAGGAACGGTAACTGTCTCCCCTGGAGAGAAGCATGCCTCAGAAGAAATGCTTTCACCTGCCGAACCGACCGGGTTCTTTTGCCCTGCCCTGACCTGGAAGCACAACTGTCCTGCTGTAAGATCAAAAACAATATCCGCCAGCCCTGCTGAGTACGCAGTTGAGGTATCTGTCGATGCAAGGAATCTGTATCCGCTCCCGGTATTGATCATGAGCTCATACTCATGGGAATGTGTGCCGGTCACAACCTGGTTCCAGTCAATTTCCAGCTGGTTCCCTGAATTCCGGATCACAGGAAGAATGTTGGATGATACTTCCGAAGTCAGGGCTGCAAGATCACAGTTATTAATGGCTTTCAGCCTGTAATAATTGATCTTCGTCAGGTCGGCATTCCTGTCAGTGTAGAACACCATGCTTCCCGATGCGCTTAGTGATGCTACGGTGCTGAACGATGTACCTGCCTTTTCAAGAACGTACCTTGTGATTTCAGAAGAAGGATCTGCTGACCAGGCCAGTTCTATATCTTTATTTTCATTCACTCTCACATAATCAGTGCTGATCCATGAAGGAGGGTTCTGGAATGATGTAACGATGCAGGTTTTGTTTGAAAACGAAAATGTAGCGTCATCCAGTGAAGCCCTGATCGCATAGCAATAATTTGCATCAGTGCTGAACGTATTTATTGAGTAGGAATCTGCTATGGCAGGGGTGTCATATTTTGGAATGAGCGGTCCGCTATTTTCAGAGACAAAAATTGTGTAACCGGTGACTTTCTTCGGAGCATCCTGGTACTTATTCCACATTACGGCGATCTTTGCCCTGCAGGTGTCAAATGCGGTGCTGCAGAAGATTGTACTGAGGCTATTCGAAAGCTCACTCGGGCATCCGTCTTTGCCGGGGGCAAGGGGAAGCCTGTATGCAGCCACGACAAATTTCACAATCTGGTATTTTGTTGCCGAAGTTAAATATGTATAATTCGTTATTGACGGATCTTTGATGGTGTCGACAGATATCCAGCCTGCCGTGGTCTCGTTGTAAGTATAAACTATATAAGCTGCAATATTGGTTGAAGGGCTTGGATTCCAGGATATATCTATGTTTCCCGTTTCAGGCTGGACCGAAACGAGGGTAAGGACGGGAGGGAGGGGAACGGTGCAGTTCTCCTGCGAAACAGCAGGAATAGTGAGCATCAGAAAGAGAGCGACTGTTGAGAGACTAAGCCTCATTTTGAACCGGCAGTTACCTGGTATAACCTGTTGACAGGATAATAAGTATTTGCAAGATGTTTTATTTCATCGGGATCGATTGTCCTGATCTTTTCCGAGAACCTTTTATAATAACTGAAATCAAGCCCGAAATCAAGAGCGCCCCTGAAAGTTTCTGCCAGTGCAAACGGCCCGTCGAACATCCGGAGCATTTCTCCAAGCATATAATTCCTTACGGTCTCAAGCTCGTCCTTTTCGACGAATTCATCCTGGAGCAGGCGTATTTCCCTGTAGATTTCACTGATTGCAGCCTCGAGGTGTTCATTTCCTGTCTCGGTGGAAATAACCAGGTAACCTGATTTATCCAGCGATGTCACGCCTGACCGGATCCCATAGGTATAGCCTTTCTCTTCACGGATGTTCCTCATCAGCCTTGACCCGAAATACCCTCCCAGGATCGCATCGACAACCTTGAGCCCTGTATAATCCGGATGTCTCTTGTTTATTGTTGCCATCCCGATCCGTATTGCCGTCTGAACCATGCCGGGCTTATCGACATGTACTTTTCTTTGCCTTCTGCCGCTGAGGACCGGAGCGTTCTCCTCAATGTAGATATGCTTCCCGCTTATGCCGCCGAAGTACCTGTTCAGAAAAGCGGCCGAATCAGCAGGTATTTTTCCGGCGATGACTATGCTCATGTTTCCGGGCGTATAATTGGCAGCATGAAAGTCGGCCAGAAGCGGAGTGGATATTTTCCCGAAATCTTCTTCTTCCACCTGGTGCCCATATGGGTGTTTTTTGCCAAAGATCGATTCAAAAAACTGGTCTATGGCCACGTTCTGCATTTTTGCCCGGTTTATGAGAAACCACTGGAGCCTTTTTTTCAACATTGCATTCAATTCCTCTTTTGGAAAAACCGGGCTAAAAAGAATTTCAGATGCAAGCTCAATAATTCTTTCAAGATGCCTGTTCAGGCAGAAAAAAATTGCGGAAGCGCGGTCCCTGTCGGCAGAAAAGTGGACGAAAACGCCATAATAATCGATCATCCTGTTCAATTCTGAAGCAGAGTAATGCACTGTCCCTTCCCTGAGCATCATGTTTGTAGTTGAAGCAAGAAGAGGCAAATACTCCTTAATATATCCCGCATTGAAAATAAACTCTATCCTTACAAGCTCCTCAGTTCCCGATTCAAGCATGAAAACAGGTACATTGTTATCCAGCCTTATCTCAGCAACGTCAGGGATGCTGATGTCGCCTACAGGAAAAAGCGGGGGTTGTATCCTTTTCAGCTTCTCCATTATTCTGATCTTAAGGCTCTGTAATATAATGTGCTGCAGTTTGAGGGGGAGAGATATCTGTTTGCAGCATCATGGACCATATCTGCAGTGACTTTCCTGTATAGCGCCGTTTCCTGGTTTATCAGGTCCGGGTTGCCCAGGAGCTCATAGAAGCACAGGTTTATCGCCTTGTTGAGTGCGCTTGTATTCGTGAAGACTGTTGAGGATTCATATTTGTTCTTCACCTTTTCCAATTCATCAGCGGGAATATCCGGCCCATCCAGAAGCTCGCCAATAACCTCTTCAACAGCCTTTTCTGCCTCTTCAAGCTCAACTCCCTTCATCAGGCTTCCGTGAAGCATCAGCATCCCGGGATCTATATCGGAAGTTATGTAGGCATTCAGCTCGCTGAAAAGCTTCTTGTCCCTGACAAGCTTCACATACAACCTCCCTGATTCACCACCTGAGAGAATGTCTGTAAGCAGGTCAAGAGTATGGAAATCCTCATGGAGGCGAGGCGTTGTGTGCCACACTTTGTAAAGGGCATCAGCAGGCACATTCTTTTCAATAGCAGCTCTTCGCTCTTCAGTCTGAACGGGCTCAGGTGTAATATTCCTTGTGCTTATCTTTCTCCTTTCGACAGGGCCGAACCATTTTTCAGAAAGCTCTCTGACGCGGCTTTCGGATATATTTCCTGAAAGGCAGAGAATGGCATTGTTTGGCGCGTAGTGCGAAAAGAAAAATTCCCTGACCTTCTGCAGATCTGCATTTTCGATATGAAGTATGTCCTTGCCTATCGTCGGCCAGCGATAGGGATGAACTTTGTAAACCATTGGCCGGAGTACGAGTATTGCATCTCCGTACGGCTGGTTAAGATACCTTTGCTTGTACTCCTCGATGACGACATTTTTCTGGATGTCAAGATTCTTCCGGGAAAAGCTCAGCTCGAGCATCCTGTCGGATTCCAGCCAGAAACCTGTCTCAATATTATCAGCAGGAACAGTGAGGTAGTAATTTGTTATGTCATTGCTCGTGAAGGCATTGTTTTCAGCGCCGACCATCTGGAGGGGTGCATCATAGTCAGGCACGTTCACCGACCCTCCGAACATCAGGTGCTCAAAAAGATGTGCAAAGCCTGTCATCTCAGGATCTTCATCCCTCGATCCGACATCATACAGGAGATTCATGCTGACAAGAGGAGTAGACCTGTCCTCGTGAACAAGAATCCGCAATCCGTTATCAAGGGTGAATCTGCTGAAATTTATCATTTGTATCGTGCCGGCATAACGACAAACTTAACTAAAAAACACCGAACCTCCTGTATTGTTTTTATCTTTGCCGATTATGCCGATGAATAATTTTTTACAAAAATTCAGAGAAAAATTTCGCCTCAAGACAGACCAGCAGACCCTGATATACTTTCTCAGTCTCGTCATCGGACTGCTCAGCGCACTGGCCGCAGGATTACTCAAAAACGCAATACATTACACCCACCTTTTTCTTACCGAAGGGATCAATTATCAATCGTGGAAGTTCCTTCACATGGCATTGCCTGTTGCAGGAATGCTGCTGACCGTTCTGTTTGTCCGTTACGTGATCAAAGACAGAATAAGTCATGGCATCAGCAGGGTCCTCTACGCAATATCGAGGAAACGCAGCAGCCTGAAGGCGCACAATACCTGGTCTTCCCTTGTTGCCAGTACGCTTACGATAGCTTCAGGAGGATCGGTGGGGGCAGAAGCTCCGATAGTCCTTACGGGCTCTTCGATAGGATCCGTTGCCGGAAGATTTTTCAGGCTTAACTACAGAAGCGTCACTCTTCTTGTGGGATGCGGTGCAGCAGGAGCTGTATCCGGCATTTTCAAGGCTCCGATCGCAGGTATTCTTTTCACACTTGAGATCCTTATGCTGGACCTTACCATTTCTTCTGTCGTGCCGCTTCTTATCTCATCCGTTACAGCTGCCATTGTTGCAACATACCTGATGGGGAACAGGGTCCTGTTCACATTCAATATTGCCGGTGAATTCAATATCACCAACATTCCCTGGTATGTGCTCCTGGGGGTTCTTTCTGGCTTCATTTCATTATATTTTTCAAAAATGACCCTTCTCCTGGAATCCGGTTTCGGGAAGATCGGCAACGTCTATGCCAGGCTGGTTGCAGGAGGTGTTGTGCTCAGTGTGCTGATTTTTTTCTTTCCGCCTTTTTACGGTGAAGGCTATGATACAATCATGGCGTTGCTGGAAGGAAATGTCCGTTCAGTAATGGATAATTCCGTTTTTGCGGGACTTTCAGGACAGTTCGGGATGGTCATGCTGTTCATCTTCCTCATGATCGTATTCAAGGTTATAGCAAGCAGTGCAACGAACGGCGCAGGAGGAGTCGGTGGTATCTTTGCACCCACACTCTTCCTGGGGGGTATCAATGGTTATTTTGTGTCAGGCATGCTTAAAAGATTTGCAGGAGTCGATCTTCCCGACAACAGGTTCGTGCTTGTCGGAATGGCCGGGATGATGGCCGGAGTAATGCATGCCCCGCTTACTGCGATCTTCCTGATTGCGGAGATAACAGGAGGATATAATCTCCTTATTCCGCTTATTCTCACCTCTACCGTGGCATATATCACCACGAGGAGCTTTGAAAAGCATTCGATTTATCACGTCCAGCTTGCGGAGAAAGGCGAGCTGATAACACACCATAAGGATAGGGCCGTGATGGCAGTTATGGACTGGAGAAAAGATATCGAGACGGATCTGAGCGCGGTAAAAACATCCGCGACGCTTGGTGACCTTGTAAAAGTCATTTCAGCTTCAAGCAGGAATATATTCCCGGTTGTGGATAAATATAACATACTGGAAGGCGTAGTAACTCTCGATGATGTGAGGGAGATTATGTTCAGGAATGAACTCTATGATACGGTACTTGTGCGTGAACTGATGAAAATTCCTCCGTCGTACATAGATAAAAAGGAAAATCTCGAGACCGTCATGGACACATTCAGGAGGACAGCCGCATGGAACCTGCCTGTGCTCGACAATGGCTACTATGTCGGATTTATTTCCAAATCAAGGTTATTCGCAACGTACAGGGATATGTTATCTGAAATATCCGAAGAGTGAGTATCTTTAAAGAAAAAAATTATGAACAGGGACAATCAGATTTTCGACCTCATTGAAAAGGAAAAGCAGCGTCAGATAAACGGTATCGAACTCATTGCATCAGAGAATTTTGTAAGCCAGCAGGTGTTGGAAGCGATGGGATCAGTAATGACGAACAAGTATGCTGAAGGTTACCCGGGAAACCGTTATTATGGCGGGTGCGAGGTCGTCGATCAGTCTGAGCAGATCGCAATAGACAGGCTTAAGAAGCTTTTCAACGCTGAATATGCAAATGTTCAGCCTCATTCAGGCGCGCAGGCCAATATGGCCGTTTTCTTCACGGTTCTGAGACCCGGTGATACCTTTATGGGATTGAATCTTGCGCACGGCGGCCACCTTTCACACGGCTCACCGGTTAACTCATCCGGAATCCTTTACAGGCCTGTCGCATATAGCGTCAGGGAAGATAATGGGCTGGTGGATTATGATATGATGGAGGAAACCGCACGGAAGGAGCGCCCTAAAATGATCATCGGAGGGGCCTCGGCTTATTCCAGGGAATGGGATTATGCCAGGATGCGGAAAATAGCAGATGAGGTCGGAGCGATCTTCATGGTGGATATGGCACACCCGGCCGGGCTAATCGCTGCCGGTCTGCTCAAAAACCCGCTCGAATACGCACATATAGTTACCTCAACAACTCATAAGACACTGCGTGGGCCAAGGGGAGGAATAATCCTTATGGGAAAAGATTTCGTCAATCCATGGGGGCTGAAAACTCCAAAAGGTGAGGTGAAGATGATGTCTGCACTTTTGAACTCTGCAGTGTTCCCCGGCGTTCAGGGAGGCCCCCTTGAACATGTGATAGCTTCTAAAGCAGTTGCATTCGGAGAGGCTCTGACCCCTGAATTCAATAAATACCAGGAGATGGTGCAGAAAAATGCTGTTGCGATGGCATCTGCATTCATGAAAAAAGGCTATAAAGTGATTTCCGGGGGTACAGACAACCACCTGATGCTGATCGACCTGAGGACCAAATTTCCGGATCTTTCAGGAAAGAAGGCTGAGAACACTCTTGTCCTATCACATATTACCGTCAATAAGAACATGGTTCCCTTTGATTCAAGATCGCCGTTCCTTACATCCGGTTTGAGGGTGGGAACACCTGCTATCACGACAAGAGGGCTGAAGGAAGAACATATGATGATGATTGTGGATATGATCGACGAGGTGCTGTCGAACATCGAGGATCAAAGCGTCATAAGCAGGGTAGGCAGCAGTGTTGTTGAAATGATGAAGGCCTATCCGCTGTTCAGCATGTAAGTAGAGCCGGGTCACTCATTCCAAATTATAAGGCAGTGTAGTTACATTCTGTTAAAATAGTTGTAACTTTACTCTTACGCCTAAAACTATTCGCCGATGAATAAGGAGAAGCTGATTTTTGTCGTTGACGATGATCCTCTTATCAACACTCTTGTTGCCAGGAACTTCACCACTGAAGGTTACAGGATTGAAGCTTTTGAAAGCGGTGAAGATTGTCTCGATGCAATCAGCAAAAATCCCGATCTTGTCATTCTCGATTATTTCTTCAGCGATACAAACAACCATAAGGCCCTTAACGGCATGGAGATCCTTGACAGGATCAAATCGGCAAAGCCTGGCCTTCCGGTGATAATGCTTTCCGGGCAGGATAAAGGTGAGGTTGTCCTCGAGCTTGCCAGGAAAGGGATAGATGATTACGTGATAAAGGATAAGGATCTTATCGGCAACCTGCAGAATTCAGTTAAAGATCTGATCGGCAAACCCTGACCTATTCTTTTTACTTCAGAACAAAATTATAAGTAATAGTACCCTTCTGTACAGGAGGAGCATCAGGCTTGGCTTCAAACTGAGCTTGCAATGCAGCTTCCTTAGCTACCCTGAGGAGGTATTCATCAAGTATTGTTGAACCCTTTGTACCAGGATTGGCCTGGATTACTTTCCCCTGCCTGTCTACAGTGATATCAACAACGACCTTGCCTCCCTCCTGGTATTTATATTCCGGATTAGGTAATTTCTGCACTCCACGCCCTTCCAGGGTATATGTAGGTCGTGATCCATTACCCTGGCCTCCGCCGGGACCATAAATTTTTGAATTAGGATCTCCGCCCGGAACTCCCTGGTTTCCTGTGCCTCCTGCAATACCTTCGCTTGTCGAAGATGTTCCTGAGTTCTTCGAGCCTGCAAGGGCATTCTTCGTCTGGTTCCTGATGTCATTTGCGCGCTGTTCTTCGGCAGCTATTCTCTTCCTTTCAGCTTCCTCCTGCGCTTTTTTTATCCGCTCCGCTTCTGCTTCGGCTCTTTTGATCCTGTCTGCTTCGATCTTTTCGAGCCTGCGTTTTTCTGCTTCAGGATCGACCTTCTTTACTTCGGGAGCTTCTTCGGAATTCTGTGTAAGCAACGCCTCCTCCGTGTTCTGGGTCTTCGTTGCCGCCTGGGGAGGAGGAACAGCTTCGGCAGGGTTTGATGGTGCAGAAGGCTCGATAGCTCCGAGTCCCGTCTCATCAGTTCCGAAATTCACCAGGATTCCTTCTTCCGTTTCCGGAGGAGCCGGGATCGTAAAGGCAAAGAATACGAGAACCAGCAATAATGCAATGTGTATTATTGCCGAACCGGCAATTCCCTTGGCTCTTTCCGAAGGAACCTGCCTTATACCGTTATTTGGGTGAGGTTGCAATTATAAGTTTGTAATTATTTCTCTGGGCCATGTCGAGAACACGTACAACATTCTCGAAAGGCACTGTTTTATCAGCGTGCAATGCAATGTAAGTTTCAGGACTGGCCCCGAGTTTTTGTTTAAGAGCGGCTTCAAGATCATCAATGTTTACCGGCTGAGTTTCCACATAATATTTCAGGTCGCTTGTTATGGAAACAGTTGTCTGCGGTTTTGCAGATGTCTGTGTTGTGCCTTTCGGCAGCAGGAGCTTCAAGGCAGTCGGATGAACAAGGGTAGATGTAAGCATAAAGAAAATCAGGAGGTTGAAAACAACATCCGTCATTCCCACAGAGCTGAAATTTATACTTATCTTATTTCTTTGTGAAATTGCCATTACTGTTTCTTTATGGGTTCATTTAAAATATCCATAAACTCCGTAAGGGTTGCTTCAAGGTTAAAAACCACGCTTTCAACCCTTACAACCAGGGTATTGTATGCGAAATAACCCAGGATGCCTATAATAAGTCCGGCAACAGTTGTGATAAGGGCAGTGTATATACCACCGGACATCATTGAGACGTCAATATTGTTTCCTGCCTGTGACATTGCCATAAAAGACTGGACCATTCCGATTACTGTTCCGAGGAATCCAAGCATGGGTTCTGCGCCTGTTATAGTTGCAAGCGTCGGAAACCCTTTTTCCAGCTTTGAAATTTCGAGCTTTCCGACATTTTCAATGGATGAGCTGATATCCTGCAAGGGTCTGCCCAGCCTTGTCAGACCTTTTTCAATCATTCGTGCCGACGGACTGTCCGTAGACCTGCAGAGTGCAAGCGCGGCATCTATTTTTCCGTCATGTATGTAATCTTTAATACGGTTCATGAAGTTTGCATCTTCCTTTGTCGCTCTCTTTATAACAAAATATCTCTCAATAAAGATGTAAGCTGCGACAAAAGACAGCAGGATAATCGGTATCATAACCCACCCGCCCTTGATTGTAAGATCGAGAAGTGTAAGCTTTGTATCCGCTGCAGCAGGCGTAACACCCTCCTGCATCATGACCTGTAATAATATCATTTTTTCCCTTTGTTAATTTTATTTATATCGTTTTCAGTGTTTTACTTCTTTCAGTTACAATCCTGATGCGAAGTTAATTAAAAACGAAATTATGGCTGATCTATTATAATAACAAAGGGTATAAAATTATTAACCATCTATTTGTCAGAGAGGGTGACCTCATCTTCTTTCTTCGCATTTTCCTTCGTTTTTTTCCTGAACAGGTCAGAAAACTTCTGGAAATCCTCCTTGAAGAATATTCCGATTCCCTGTGTGTAAGGACCCTTTCCGGAATAATATGTATCGTTGAACCTGTTGAAGACTTTGAATCTCAGCTTGTCGGTTATCTTGAGGTCAGCCTCGAAATCACCGGTCAGCCTGTCAGTCGTTCCTGTTGTTGCACGGTAATCGAAGTTTCCGTTTAATGTTACCCGGTCATCGAGCAGCTGTGTCTCAAATGCAAACTGCAATTCATCTGAGTTAAGATTTTCCTTGTTCCCCGGCCGGTAATTGAGTCCCAGGTTGAAATTTTCATTTATCTGCGATATCCAGTTGCTCAGCTGGTTTGAGACCATTTCAAAAGTTGTTGCTGAGATTGCGGATGTTCCTGCCGAATTTGAATTCGAAATATTGTTTGTCTGATCAGAATAAAAGCTTTTCATAACCAGCAGGTACATGAACTGCCTGCTCATCTCCTCATCGGTTGCAATTGCATTGGCAAGGTAGGTCTTCTGCTCCTCATCGGCATTGGGCAGATCGACCTGGAATTTAACTGTAGGATTGAACAGCTTTCCTGAAAGAAGCAGCTGCGGTTCAACTGCAACTTTGGTCTCCTGGTCCCTTGGATCCTGCGTCACAGGAAAAAGGGATGTATTGAACTTCTGATATATTGCCTTAAGATCTATTTCCGCATCATCGAGGGGGCCGTTAAATGATATCTTTCCTCCGTTCTCGACCTCGAATTTCTTGTTAAGGATATTGCCCAGGGTGAAAAGGTAGTCACCTCTTTCAATGAGATAATCCCCGGTTATCCTGAATTCGCCTTTTGGATTCATTGTAATATTAAGCAATCCCGATCCGCTTCCGGTTATCTTGTCACCCACTTTTTCATCAAAAATTATCTCTGCCACTGCATCGGATGTTACTGTAAGATCCATGTCGAGGTTGATGCCGGTTGTCTTCGGTACGGGTGGAGGAGCCGGCGCCTCACTGACATGAGTTTCCCCATCGTGATTTATGAACGAAATAAAAGGATATTCTGTCACCGAAAGCTCATCGGAAAGAGGGATGAAGAATCGTGTGTTGCTGCCTGTCCTGGCGACGATGTCGAATGAAAGAAGGTTTGGCATTGTCTTTATTTTGGTCACGCCTGATGCATAAACCTTTCCGTAGAATAATGGATTGTCCTTGGCCGTGGTGTTCATGACAAGGAAATTATTGCTCATGGTAATCGTAAGATCAGCTGCATAGCCCCTGAAATTCTTATGACTGACTATCCCGTTTATTGTTCCCTGTCGTTTCTCCTCATCAAGGATCCTTACATTATTGAAACGGAAGCCTGTCCTGTCGAACCGTATGGAATCATTGAGCGTATACGATGTCTGCAGGTAATTGATCTTCATCTTTGCGTTCTGGGCGTAAACCGACCCGGTCAGGACAAGATTGTCGAAAGTGCCTGTAAGATTCAGCCTTCCTGTTGCGAAACCTGAAATATCGGAAGCAAACACTTTCAGAAGGGGGTTCAGGGCGTCGATGGGCAGCTTGCTTGCAAGGATTCCAATGTTGACTTTTTTATTGACCGGGTCATAGAATCCGCTGATGCTGAACATATTTGTTCCGCCGAGATCATTTCTCGTGCTGATATCGACTACTTTCCTTGAGTAGTTATATTCCGAATTCACGAATATGTTTCCATACCTGCTTCCGAGCATTGAAAAATCGGTTATTATAATATTGCTTTCAAGAAGCAGGTTCTTGTAGACATTTGCTATATCGACAGTCCCGTTGAGCCGGCCGGCTATATTAAGCCTGATCTGGGCAGTGTCGGATGTTACTGCCGGCTTCTTTCTGGATGCAAGATAATTGAGCGGTTTCAGGTCTATACCGCTGAAATCGAGGTGAAGAGTGTCTGAAGGATTCTCTGAAACAGTTCCGTCAACCCTGTAAAACCTGTCATTATTGCCGACATGGATATTGCTGATTTTCACGGAGCTTGAATCAATCAGAACAGAAGATTTGCTGATTATCCACGGGTTGTCCGATGCATAAACCACAGTCGAATCAATGCCTATCCTGAGAACCGCCTTTCCGGCGGCATTTTTCATTACGGTCCCGTGAGCAGCGATCGATCCCTCGTTTCTGACTGTTTCTTTGTTGTTCCAGTCTGTGGTCACCGTGAAGTTGTCAGGGGATGTTCCCAGCCTGATCGCGAAATTTTTCAAGTCGGTAGCTCCCGGGATATCCAGCGAAGAAGCCAGTATTTCCGACTTCAGCGCTGAACCGGAGATCCCTGCACTGAAATTGAGATCCCTGAGGACAATGCTTTTGAGCCCGACTGCTTCAGATTTGCCCTCGATGCTGATAGATTCGGAGGATGTCACTGATCCTTTTAAATAGCTTTTTGCGGCTATCTGGAGGCCAGTTCCCAGGAATTCGTTGATGCGGTCGGTGTTCTTGAAATTTACATTGAAGTTGAAATTATTGCCGCTTTCCGTGCCTGCATCTTTTTCGGCAGTTGCCGTAAATGTAGGCATAAGCCTCGACACGGTCGATTCAACAAGATATTTCAGTCCCTTGAAATTGTAGCTTCCGGTTACATCAGCATCGACGAAATCGGTTCTCAGGCTCAGGGTCTGCTTATTATTTTCTGTCAGGGTCCTTATCGAGAAATTATAAAGCTCCATGTTCTCCCCATGCCTGGTAATGCTGGAATTCAAAAGCTTGATCTCCCCATCCATGTTGTCAATATTGTCTCCCTTGAAATTGGAAGTGATAAGGACCGACAGTGCAGAGGTACTGTCTTTTTTATCGATGTTCAGCTTGTAAAGGTTTGCATTTGCAAGATTCATCGTGAAATCGAATTCAGGCAGGGTATCATTGAAATTCAGCATGCCGAGAAGGTCAAGGCGGATGTTTTCATCGGCAATGTTTATACTTCCGTCCCAGGTCTTTTCGGAGAATACACCTTTGAGGTCTATGTTCCTGTAATTGTAGCTGTTAACCTCAACGCTGTCAATTTTCCCCGTGAGGTTCCCTGAAAATTTCTTTACCGAGGAAGCATATGCATCGACATTGGCGCTCATGCTCAATGCTCCCAGCAGATCAGAATCGGAAAGATATCCAAGGTTAATATTCTGGCCTCTCACAAGTCCCCTGATCCTGTACCTGTGAGAAGATTCAGGACGTAATGAAAGGTCAGTCCTGAGTGATCCCTTGTCAGTAACAAACTCACCGTATGTTACAAAATCTGTTGTAAATCCTGAAAAGCTGCCATCGAAAGATATCTTCCCCAGCCTGTAAAGGACTTCCGGTAATACAAGTTTTTTCTTCCCCGGAATTTTAATCTGTTCCATATCCCTGGCTGTGGTGGTCAGGCTGTTGAAGCCGAGGTATATGAATGAATTATCTATATCGGGCAGTCCTGAAATGTCGAAGTTGAAATCGAGCTTCGTAGCATCGCCGTATGAAAGGTTGATATTCCTGCCCCGCAGCTCTGAAACGGTTCCGGCAAACCGGCCCGAGACGGAAATTGATTCATTCAGCCCTGCCGGAACCGGTGCAAACCATGCAAGATCAGATGAATGCAGAAGTGATTTGTCAATCCGGATATCGAGCCTGACGCCCGTGAGGAATTTTTTGAAACCTGAAGTGTCAGGCTTCAGCCACATTTTATCAAGATTAAGAATGCTGCTGTCTGTCCTGATGTATAAAGAGTTCAGCATGACTGCTGATCCCGAAATGGCCGCATCTGTATGCATGCTTATGATGTTGAGGCCATTTTTTTCTTTGAACGATACATTCCTGGCAGTGAATGATGTGGTATCGTTTTGAATGCGAAAGTTCTCTACCGTTCCGTCTATGTTCCCCAGGTTCATGTCCGAGAAATCAATCCTGTGATCTCTCTTTTTCTTCTCTCCTGATCTGTTCATAAGTGAAAATGAGGCATCGGCCAGATTAATGCTTTCGATAGAGAGGTTTATTCCGGATGAATCCGCATTCTGTTTGCCTTTAAGCCTGTCGAGGTACCACGTAAGATTCATCTGCCCGGCGCTGTCGGTAATTAAATTGAACTCGGGATTGTCAACAGTGACCCTCCCGAGCCTGAATTTTTTATCCTTCAGGCCTATTTTCCTTATTCCTGCGGTGAGCTTATCGGCATAGAGCAGGGTATCGTTGTTCCTGTCTAGAAATAGTACGTTTGCAAGCGAGATCCTGTTGAAAAACCGGTAGCTGACCCTGCCAACAGAGATATCTGCGTCGAGCCTGCCGGAAAGGTAATTTGTTAATTTCCGTACAATTGCCGTCTGGACCGATGGAAGCTGAAGCAACAGGAAGAGCATGGTCGGGACCATGATTGCCACGCCCGCCAGCATAATTAAATATTTGACCGACCTCCTGAGGAACTTTCCCATCAATTAACCCTTGCTCTGCCGCTGCAGGTTCAACCTTTAAAACCTGAGCTTAAAGATAATAACAAATATACTCCCCAAATAGTGTACCAATGCATATTAATTTGAAGCTGTAAGTAAAATGAGTTATTTTTGAACCTTTCCCGGCGGGGGATATTATTCATCAGAAACAACGTCACGGATGTCTTTAACCATACTGGCAATCGAATCATCGTGTGACGACACCTCAGCGGCAGTCGTAAGGGACGGCTATGTCCTTTCGAACCTTATTGCAAACCAGGATGTGCATGTGTCCTATGGAGGTGTTGTTCCGGAACTGGCTTCGCGTGCCCACCAGTCCAACATCGTTCCTGTAACTCAGCAGGCGCTCGCAAGGGCATCGGTCAGACCAGGCGAAATTGATGCAGTTGCATTCACCCGTGGACCGGGCCTGCTCGGGTCACTGCTGGTGGGAACCTCATTTGCCAAGGGATTTGCCCTGGCCCTGGGTCGTCCGTTGATCGAAGTAAATCATTTACAGGCCCATGTCCTCGCTCATTTCATTCTCGAAAAAGGTAAGGAAGACAGGGTGCCTTCATTTCCATTCCTGTGCCTCATAGTCTCAGGCGGACATACCAGGATCGTTATCCTGAAAAGCCACCTCGAAATGGAAGTGATCGGGAATACGATCGACGATGCTGCGGGTGAAGCTTTCGACAAATGCGGCAAAGTAATGGGTTTTCCATATCCTTCGGGACCGGTTATCGACAAGCTTGCCTCCCAGGGTAACCCGCAGGCGTTCAGATTCGCAAAGCCGCATGTAAAAGGGCTCGACTTCAGCTTCAGCGGCCTGAAGACCAGCTTCCTTTATTTCCTGAGGGATATGCTTGAAAAAGATCCGGACTTCATCGAAAAGAACAAAGCAGACCTGTGCGCGTCACTGCAGCATGTTATAAACGACATGCTTGTCAGCAAGCTTGTTAAGGCAGCTGAAATAACGGGTATAAAAAACGTCGGCATTGCGGGGGGCGTCTCCGCCAATTCAGGGCTGAGGAATGCCATGAATAAGGAATCCGGGAAAAGAGGATGGAACCTTTTCATACCGGAATTCAGGTACACAACGGACAATGCGGCGATGATAGGCATAACTGCTTTCCACAAATTTCTCAAAGGTGAATTTGCCGGACACGATGTTGCACCGCTTGCCCGTTATTAATTTTTGGACAGAGCCGGATAAAAAATCATATTTTTACTATTTTAGGAGCAGAATATTTAAATGAACGAGCTTAAGCTTACTGCCACGAAGAATACCCCTGAGGTATTGCTGCATCCCGATGGTGTCATCAGGATCAAAGGCCGTTCAATTCATGAGAATGCAACTGAATTCTATTATCCTGTAGAATCCTGGATTTCCACCTATATTGAAAGCCCTGCCGATATGACCAGGGTGGATATAGCCCTGGAATATTTTAACAGTGCAAGTGCAAAAATTTTCATTCATCTGCTTCAGAAGCTGACGTACGTGTCGCTGAAGAACAAAAAATTCATATTTAACTGGTATTACGAAGAAGGCGATGAGGACATCCTTGAGCGCGGAGAGTATTTTTCCACGGTGCTGGATGTTCCGTTCAATTTTATCAGGACCGCCTGATCCTGTCAAATGCCTGCCTCAGGTCTTCGATGAGGCTGCCGGGTTCATCCAGTCCTATATAAAACCTTACAAGGTTATTCGTGTATCCCTCTTTTGTCCTTTTTTCGTCGAAAGCAACGGCAGGGAAGACCAGTGATTCATGACCGCCCCATGAAACTCCTATGATGAACAGGCGCAGGCTGTTCACAAACAACTCCGTTTGCTCACGGTCTCTGACGTCAAGCCTTACTGAAAACAACCCTGCAGGCTTCAGCATCTGCTTTACTGCAAGTTCGTACTGCGGGTGCCCGGGCGAGAGGGGATGCAGCACCTCTGTAACCATCGGCTCCTTCTCAAGATATTCCAGGACTTTAGCCGTCGTTTCTGCTATCCTGTCGATCCTCGCCTGGAGAGTTCTTAAACCCCTGAGCATGAGCCAGGCATTGAAAGGAGAGATGATGCCGCCAAGACCGAGGTACTCATTCTCAAAAATCCTTCCTATATTCTCTGCCGAACCGCAAACCACACCCGCGACAATATCGCTGTGCCCTCCCAGGTATTTGCTTGCCGAATGGAGTATGACATCGACACCCATATTTGCCGGAGACTGGGTGAGGGGGGAGGCATAGCTGTTGTCGGTCAGCGTCAATATGCCGTTTTCTTTTGCCAGGCGTGCAACAGCCTCAATATCCTGTAGCTCGAAAGTGAGTGAGTTCGGACTTTCGAGATAGATAAGACGAGTATTTTTCCTGATTGCTTTTTTGAAGTTCTCGATGAAGCGGCCATCAACAAATGTGGTCTCAACACCGAACCTGGGCAGGAATCTTGTCATGAGATAATTTGTCCAGCTGTAATTGTTCTTCACACTTACAATATGATCGCCGGATTTTACAAATGATATCACGGCTGCTGAGATTGCAGCCATCCCGCTTGCGAAAGCGAGGGCTTCCTCAGTGTCTTCCAGTGCTGCCAGCTTTTTGCAAAGAATATCTATCGTAGGGTTGTTTCCGCGCGAATAAAGAAGGCTGTGCCTTTCATCACGCAACGATTTCCTCAGGTCCTCAACATTCCTGAATGCAAAATTGCTTGTCTGAAAAACCGGTGGTGTGACTGCATTGAAATACTTTTCTCTCTCCTCACCAAGCTGGTTTATGATGTATGAAATGTCTTTCATGATTGATCTTTTAATGAATTTTTCCTTTTGAAGAACAGGTAAAAAGGAACACCAAGGAGCAGGAATGCCAGGCCGAGTCCCATATGCAAAGGCTTGTTGACAGCTATGTTGATGATGAACCAGATATTTATGATGATAAAGACAAGTGGTGTCACGGGGTACCCGAAGGCCCGGTATGTTCCCGGTGCTTTCCCCAGCTTCTTCCTGAAAATGAAAATGCCGGCAGCTGCGAGGGTGAAGAAGATCCATTCAACCGAAACCGTGTATGTAATAAGATCTTCAAATGTTCCCCAGAACAGCAGAAGGATTATAGCCCAGGCAGATTGTGCAATTATTGCATTCACCGGTGTCATAAATCTCGGGTGGACTTTTGCCAGGGCATTGAAGAAAAGCCCGTCTTCGGCCATTGCATAATAAATCCTTGGCGTCGATAGTGTATAGATCCCCATGGTGCCAAAGGTGCTTATGGAGATGATTGCTGCGACGAGCAATCCTCCCCAGGGAAGTATTGTGCTCACAGCTTCCGCGGCTACTCTTTCCGAGACAGTTATTTTTTCAATGGGCAGGAGGAGCATGTAGCTTATATTCACAAGCAGGTAAATGAGTATGACCACTATTGCGCCGGTTACCATGGCGATGGGGACATTCCTGGAAGGATTCTTCGTCTCACCTGCCAGGAAAGATGCGTGCTGCCATCCTCCGTATGAAAAGAGAACGCCTGTAAGCGCTACTCCGAAGGAAGATATCACACTTGCCGACAGGCTGACATGTTCGCTGCCGCTGAAAGAAAATGAGGAGCTTCCGTAGAATATACCTGCGCCAATAATAATAAATATGCCCAGGAGCTTGAGACCGGTAAAGATATTTGAAAAGATCTCCCCGAATTTTGCCCTGAGAATGTTGAGAGTGGTCACAGTCAGTATCCCGGCAACACTCACAATTACCCTGGTGGTTCTGTCCATCGGAATGAAAAAGCTCAGGTAGTGTGAGAATGCAAGTGCAAGAACAGCAATCGAACCGGATGTTATCACAACAAGATAAGCCCATCCGTAAAGAAAACCCGGCAGCCCTCCATAGGCTTCTTTCAGGAAAACATAAATTCCTCCTGCCCTTGGAAAAAGAGATCCAAGCTCCGCAAAGGTCAGTGCGCCGGTCAGAGTAATGAGACCGCCGATGGTCCAGACAGCAATTATCAGGTACGGGGAGGGGATGAGTCCTGCAATCTGCGATGGTGTTACAAATATGCCCGATCCGATGCACGATCCTATTGCAACCATTATAAGACCGTACAGTGTGAGCTCCCTTGCTAATCTGGTCATAAAATTACCGGGAATAGTTTCAGTACCTGAGTATCCGGCTTTCCTCCCTGCCGAATCCCCTTATCCTGATATGATCATCAAAAATATATGCTATGGCAAAGCTGTTCTCACTTTCCGTTTCGACCATACCCCTGAAAGTGACAAAATGTGTTTTATTCAGGATGCCGAAATTCCCCGCGTGGTTGTGGCCGCTGAACCAGGCGACGACATTATCATACTTCTGAATAAGATCAAGCACTTCCTTGCAATTAAGAAGATTATGAACATTTTCAGGAAAGACCGGGAAATGACATGCAATTATCACTTTGTTGTGATGCTTCAGGCAGTAATCGAGTGTTTTCTTCAGGTACTGCATCTGGATCTTGCCAATTCCCCCATTCCAGTCCATCGCGTTTATCGCGATGGCAGATTTAAGCGAATCAAGGTATTTTTTATTGGTCCCGATCACAGCTGAATCTGCAGGTGCATATGTGCTTATATCATTGCCGTTCAGATAAATGATCGCAATTCCTTCTTTGTTTGTCGCGAAATACCCTTTCTGGTTCTGGCGCAAAACAGGGAGCCATCCCTTTGACTTATCTTCGACAGAATAATCATGATTGCCTGTAATGTGATAAGTCATCCGGTTTGAAGAATCGATGATCGCAAGCACAGGGATGAAAGAATCATATCCATGATCGATAATATCTCCCAGGTTTATAATGAAATCAACATTTTCTTTTTCGAAAATGTCGTATGATTCCCTAAGCTTGTGTAATGAGGCTCTGTAATACCTGGTGCCTGATGCATCTGCATCAGCATACTGGGCATCTGCAACTATGCCGATGGTTACTATGGGAATTTCCTGTTCGTGCAGGGAATCAGGCTTCATCATTGCTGCTGATGAGAATAGTGAGATTATTGAAGCAATAAGAAAGTGCATTTTTACTTGAAAAGTGAACATAAATGTAGAAAAAAATGTTGAATGCCCCCGGTAAGGCACATTTTGAAAATCGCTCAATATTTCGTATCTTGATATATTACAATATTCTCCAATGATTATGCTGATCAGGAGATTTGCTTTAACTCTTTCTTTATTTTCACTTTTAATCGGCTGCTGCCAGCTGCAGGCACAGGATTCCCTTATGGCGAAACAGGAGCTTTATAACGGCAGGATCTGGATTAACCGTTTCCTTATGGTCAAAGGCGATCAGTTTCTTTTCTCACGATCATTTATTCCTGGAAGGGTTACGATCAAGGGCAGTACTTTTGATGTGAACCTCAGGTATGATATAAATGAAGATGAAATTCATATCATCGCGGGTCATTTCGGAGTACTGCAGGTCAACAAGGAGCATGTGGACAGCTTTACGATCGCGTTCAACAACCGGGACTACCATTTCATTACAGTAAGGAACGATACCCTTCCCGAACCTGCTTATCTGAATTTATTATACAAAGGAGCTATATCTCTTTATGCGCGATATCAGAAAAAGATAGATAAGATTTCCGGAGGAGAAGGTTCACGTTTTTACCAGGTTAACAGGATTTACCTGTCAAGGGACGGGATCAATCATACTGTTGCAGGCAAAGCCGGATTGTTAAGCCTCTCCGGCGACAGGTCCGAAAGCATAAAGACCTGGATGAAAAAAAATCATGTAAGGGTAACAGCAAGAGATCCGCAATCTTTTGTCCCGGTCATAGTATATTATAACTCGTTAATAAGCCGGCATTGAAACACATGGCCAACATACTGCTTTTATTTCTGTTGCTGACAGGTAAATCATATACACAGGGCCTGGATTTCGATAATGCGACATTCGGGGAGTTCGCAGAGAGAGCTGAGGGAATATTCAAAGTCAGGTTTTTTTATGATGAAGCTGCACTGAAAGATCTCAGGATTACATCAAGGGGCTGCAAGACAATTTCGTGCGTGCTCGATGTAGCATTCAATGGCAAAGCTCTATTCTATCTTATCGAAGAATCAGGTAATGTCATAATCACAAGCGGATATGGGATCTATGTTCCCGGAGGATCAATGGCAAGGGATTCGGATTTTCTTGTGCCGGGAATTTATCCGGGACTGAATGATTCGGGCGAGGGCGCCATAAACATTTCAGTTGAGGTAGGAAACCCTGCTGAGAAGAACAAACCGGGGAATGTTTTACTCTCAGGTTATGTAAGGAATACCGATACGAACGAGCCTGTACAGGGAGTGACGGTTTATGTGAGGAAGCTCTCCGCCGGCACTGTCACCAATCAATTCGGATTTTACAGCCTTGCGCTTCCAAGGGGATCACATTCAGTTCAGTTCTCTTTTATAGGAATGCGCCAGAAGCAGGTCAGCCTTAAACTTTATGGTGAAGGGGAGCTTAATGTGGATATGAAGAGCGTACTGGTATCCCTGAAGGAGACTGTTGTTTCTGCCGGCAAAAGCATGACAATGCAGCGGTTTGAAACAGGATCGGAACGAATAAGCATTTCGTCTTTCAGGTTGCTCCCGACCAGCATGGGCGAATCCGACATTATGAAAAGCATGCTGATGATACCAGGGGTGGTGAGCGTTGGAGAAGGTTCTGCAGGCTTCAATGTGCGCGGGGGATCAGCCGATCAGAATCTTGTTTTACTTTACGGGGCCCCTGTCTACAACTCCTCGCATTTTTTTGGCTTCTTTTCCTCGGTGAATTCAGATATAATACGTGATGTCACGCTTTATAAAGGAGGGATCCCCGGCAGGTACGGCGGAAGAATATCATCAGTGGTTGACATCATCGCACGGGAGGGTAACCGGAAGGAGTTCAGGGGAAATGCAGGGATTAGTCCCGTAACAGCGCATATCTCACTTGAAGGGCCGCTTATCAAAGACACACTGACTTACCTTCTCGCAGCAAGGACAACCTATTCAAACTGGGTTTTTGGCCTTATCGATAATCCTATGATTGATAACAGCAGGGCTTCCTTCCGCGATCTGAATGCCAGGATTGTGTTCGATCGTGATAAAAACAATAAGATCGATGTTTCATTTTATTCAAGCCATGATGACTTCAGGTTCAGGTTCGATACGGCTTACAGTTACAATAACAGTATCGCAGCCATCCGCTGGCGCCATTTCTATAACCCGCGATTCTTCTCTTCATTTTCCCTGAACAACAGTTTTTACAGTTACGATGTCAGGAGCAGTCAGAGGACAGCTGAAGCTTTCACGCTTTCACACACGATCAACACGACGGGATTCGTTGCAGATTTCAACTGGTTCAAAGGAAAACATGAGATGAATTTCGGAATGGATCTTTCGAGGCATGCAGTGTCACCCGGTGCTTTTTCCCCGTTGAGTGATTCTTCTCTTGTTTTAAGGAAACGCATACAATTGGAAAGAGGGTGGGAGGGCGCTTTGTACCTTGAAGACAGGCTGGTAATTTCAGATGTACTGTCAATCGACATTGGACTCAGGCTCTCATCGTATCTTTTCACAGGTCCTTCATCGGTGCTGCACTATGATGGCAATCCTTATGAAAGCAGGGCAACTGTGAGTGACACCGTGAAATATTCGTCAGGCAAAATAATTAAAACCTATGGAGGACCTGAATTCAGGATGGCGGCTAATTTCATAATCGATGATGATAAGTCTGTCAAGATTAACTTCAACACAACAAAGCAATATCTTCATCTGCTCTCCAATTCAGCATCAATTTCGCCAACCGACACATGGAAGCTGAGCGACTATCATATAAGGCCGCAGACGGGAGCCCAGGTTTCGGCAGGATTTTACAAGATTTTTTCAGGGAAGACTACGGAAGCTTCCGCCGAGATCTTCTATAAAAGCATAAGGAACATGAATGACTTCAAGGCAGGTACAAGCCTGATCATGAATGAAGATGTCGAAAAAGATATTATTAACCTGAAAGGGAGGGCCTATGGCCTGGAATTCCAGCTTAAAAAGCCTGAAGGAAAAATAAGATACACCATAGGATATGCATGGTCAAGGACAATGGTGAGGAGCACCAGCCGGCTGAGGAACGAGAAAATAAACTCGGGGAAGTGGTTCCCGGCCAATTTCGACAGGCCGCATGACCTGACAGTTATGTTCAGTTATATTTTTTCCAGGCGTTTCAACATTTCATCAAATTATGTCCTGAGCACCGGCAGGCCAATAACATATCCTGTCGCTCTCTACAACGTCGATGAAAATGTCTTGCTGCATTATTCCGAACGGAATGGGTACAGGCTTCCCGATTATTCACGTCTCGACCTGTCTTTCAGGGTAAACGGCAGCCTGAGGTCAAAAAAGCTTGCTAACCCATACTGGAGCTTTTCTGTTTACAATGTGTTAGCGCGAAGGAACATATACTCGGTCTTTTTCCGTGAAGAAGGTGATGTTTTCAAGGGTTACAGCCTGTCAGTATTCGGAACTGCAATCCCATCGCTATCATTTGGATTTGATTTTTAATGAATTATGAAGTTTAGTGTCGACATAAATATCCGGAAAGTCCCTTTCATATGGAACGTGGGAATTGCCATGATAATTCTGTCTGCAGGATGTGTAGCCCTGTATACTCCTGAAATAACCGAAACTACCGACCTGCTTGTTGTAAGGGGCACAATAACAGACCAGGGCGGGAAGGACACAATAAAGCTGTCGAGGTCATACCCTGTCGGAAATGTCAGGGATGCAAGGCCTGTCGGCGGAGCCAATGTGTCAATTAGCGATAACCTGGGAAATGTGATCCGCCTCCTGGAAGCTTCCATGGGAAATTATGTTACACCCGACGGCTTCAGTGGCATTACCGGAAGATTCTACAGGCTCCATATCTCAGGCATCAGGGACAAAACTTACGAGTCCGATCCGATGGAAATGAGGCCGGTTCCGCCGATAGATTGTGTTTATTATAATAGGATTGTGATCGATCCGCCGGACGAATTCTTTAAAGGAAATGACGCGTGCCAGGTTTACCTCGACACTCATGACCCTTCAGGCAATTGCCGGTGGTTCAGGTGGAGCTTCACAGAAACATGGATGTTCAGGCTCGATTTTGACGTTCCGAACAAAATATGCTGGATAAACGCCAATTCTCACGATATAAATATCAAAAGCACATCGGCATATTCCGGATCTGTAATAGAGCGGCAACCTGTAAAATATATTTCGAATACAAGCGACAGGCTGAAGCTGCGCTACAGCATTCTTGTAAACCAGTTTTCGCTGAACGAGGATGAATACCTGTATTGGGAAAAGGTCCGTAACATAGTCACAAACACAGGAGGTTTGTACGACATGATACCTGCAGCTCTTCCGAACAATCTCCGCTGCATCCAGGACCCCGACGAAACCGTGCTCGGCTATTTCAGCGTATCGGCAAAAACATCAAAGAGAATATTTATCCAGGATGAATTCGCAGGTATAATTGATGCTTACTCAAACTGCATCGAAGGCAACACGTCAAACAACCAGAGGCCTCCGTCGGACAAACCATTCTGGGTACTGCTGAAACATCCATGCTCCCTGCCATGCATCCCTTATTTTGACTATACGACAAGAGAGGAATGTGCCGACTGCACTTTGCGGGGAAGCAACAAAAGACCTGATTTCTGGACTGACAAATGACTATGCTGAAAGGCAAGACCAACATATTGACCTTATTGCCGATCCTGTTTTCCTGCAGCCTGCACGCTCAGGCAGAACAAGACATTTTGCAATCAATCCTCAGCAAATTGGCTGATTACACCAGTCGTTACCCGCGCGAAGAAATCTTCGTTCACACAGACAAGGATGAGTATATAGCAGGTGAGGATCTCTGGTTCAAAGTTTACCTGGCAGACAGGAAAAGCTTCAGGTCATCACCTTACAGCAGCATTGCATACCTCGAAGTGCTGAATATCGAAAACAAGCCTGTCCTCCGGAAAATGGTTCACCTGGCGGATGGAGCAGGACCAGGGCACATGATCCTTCCCGACTCACTAAAAACCGGCTTTTATACTTTGAGGGCATATACAAACCTGATGAAAAATTCCCTTCCGTACAATTGCTTCAGTAAAGAAATCACCATTTACAATACCCTGAAAAATGAAAGCACGCATGTCATCAGAAACTCAAATAGTCCTTTGCTTTCACGTCCTGACATTCAACCTGGTACAGGAGCAATGATAAGGATAAATAATTCCAGGGCTGATTCGATTGAATTCTTTCTCGGCAACGATAATTACCAGGGCGATACCGTCATTAAATATCTGGTCATCCAGTCCAGGGCCAATGCTGATTTTTCGGGAACAATTCAAACAGGGAAGTCCCGCATTGCCGTTTCCAGGGAGCACATTGCGGAAGGCATCAGCCAGGCTGTGGTTTTTAATGATAAAGGTTTACCGATCGCCTCACGGTATTTCTATGTACCTGTGAGGGATATTGAGGAACCAGGTATCCAGGTAAATGAATCATACAGTTCAAGAGAAAAAATAAACATCGGTTTTGCACCACGGAGTTTTATGAAAATAAGTGGAAGTACAAGCATCTCAGTTTCCCCTTTCACAGGAAATTATTCACCGGGTATTGACGCTTACCTTGTATTCGGAAGCGAATTCAACACAGCTTCAGGTTATTTTAATGATAACATTTTAAAGAGCCTGCCGGAGGCGGGGAGGGACAGTGTGCTGGGGCGGCTGAAAAGCAACTGGATTGACTGGAACGTAATACTTTCAGGAGATCGTTCAGCTATGGAATATCTTCCTGAAAAGGATGATCATTTTATATACGGATCCGTACCGGGGGGTAACGGCGATACAGTACTGATGTGTTCGCCATCCTCCAGGCCATTATTCCGGTACACAAGAGCAGACCGAGGCGGTAACTTTAATTTCAGCATACATACTTATGAGAATCCGGGAGATCTGATCTTTATCACGCATAATGGCTCATCTGAATCAAGGCCTATTTTGAATTCTTCATTTTCTGACAAGTTCTATGCTTATTCCAGGCACGACACTGTCGAAATAATACCATCACATTTTGCAAGGATGGCAGTGGACTACCAGGTGAGACGCTTATTCAAGGTAACGAACAGCCTGAATCAATCAACAGTCGACGAAGCAGTCAAGGACCCGAGGATATATGGTAAGCCTGATCTTGAAATAAGACTTTCGGATTATATCGGGCTTCCGACGATGGATGAGGTATTTCTCGAGCTTGTGCCGGGTGTGTCCCTGCGCCCGGGGAAGAACGGATATGAGATCAGGATGACAGAGCGGATAAACGACAGGAGGATCGAGCTGGATCCCACCCTGATGATCGACGGTGTACCGGTAAAAGATGCCTCACTGATTGGAGGGCTTGATCCTGTACTGGTTGAAAGTATTGAAATCACAAGTCAGAAATATTTAATCGGTGATTACGTTTTTAACGGTATCGTTAACGTAATCACAAGAGCAGCAGACTTCAGCAGTATAACGTTGCCGGAATACATGACGCGTATAAGATATGCCGTACCCGATACTGTACCTCAGTTTCTTTCGCCGGATCACTCCTCTGTAAATTCCTGGAGTAAGCGCTTTCCAGATTACAGGAACACGCTGTACTGGGATCCTTCCTTTTCATCGTCCGCAAGCTTCTGGAGCTGTGACAATAAGATGAAATATCTTATAAGCATCGAGGGGTTAACCGATGATGGAAGGCCGATAAGCTTAAAGAAGATTTTTGAGGTGAAGTAAAACCGGGTTATGGAAAAATCTATCGGACCGACGGATCCGACACCCTTCCCATGAAAATAATCGAATTCGTAGACGTTTCCCTGATCACATACATGAAAGGATGATCGAGCTTCAGAACCATCGGGGGAGCAGGAGCCATCGTCAACCCGATCTCGACGACCGTTGCAGCTGCGGCTTCGGTTCCCTCCTCGTTTGTTTCGACGAAAGCCTGGTGAAGAACTTTGTTGATATAGAGCTCCCTGTCAGAAATATTCGAAAAATCAGCTGAGCCTGGTATGAAAGCTATTCCCATTCCCATATCTGAGAGTATTTCGTTCAGCTGCTTTTTATACCCGTATTTGAACCTTGGAAATGTGAGGTTTATCTCCTGTGAATGCAAATTTTCTGTCATATTATTGAAACTTTCCACGGTCATGTTACGTATAATATTATTTATACCGTTCTGTTCATCAGGAAGTACAACATCCATTACATAATTCCCCTGGCCATAAGGAAATTCTGCAAACACGAAATTGCTCCCTTTGAAAATCTTGAATTCATGGGTCTGCTTCATCATCGGCACAGGTATGGCAGATGAGGGTGCAAGAAAATTCTCATTCACGGTTTTTGATTTCTCAAACTGCGAATTCCATTGTCCCTTGAAATAAATAGCGTTGATAAGCAGCATAACCGTATTTGGATCGAGGCTGGAAATCATCTCCCTGATGAGTCCGTTTGTTTTATCTTCGATCCATTTATTCACCTTTGCAGGCGCTCCCTGGTCGTTGATATCGAAAGATTGAGATTCGGCATTGTAGTAGTTGACCAATATGTCTGTGAATTGCTTTTTGGCAGCAAAGGTTTTCTCTGTCCACACCGAGTTTGCAATATTGATTATCACCCTGCTGTCTACCGAAAGCAGTGCATCGACAAGCTTTTCATAAGATTCGTTTATTACCTGTGGGGAAATGCCTGCCGACCTGAGCGCCTGCAGCATAGCCTCCCTTGTCTGGCCGTTCGCGCCATTGACAGCCATTGAAAGCGCAACCGAGATGCTGAAAGGCGAGATAACAAGGTTTTCCCCTTCACCCGCTTTCTCAGTCACTTTTTTAAACATATCTATGGCAAAGGAGTTTCCTGAGGTGATGAGGCCGACCTGTTCTGCAGTAAGGCTGATCGGAACAGGGTCAACAGGAAGAGGTTCTTCATTTTTCCTGCATGAGGAAAGAACAAACACCACTACCAGTGTAATGGTTATAATACCGGGATTGAAATGATTTTTCATACAGGGCTGATTAATGAAAGTGAGTTATCTGCATTCACTAAACAAAAATCATGCCTGTTTCTTCTTTTTCCTTTTCCTGGCGTCAGAGAGCCATGATTTCAGATATGCCACCGAGAAGAAAAAAAAGATGAGCCCCAGCGACAGCAGCATCACGAATGCAAGTATCGATGGTTTTTCATCACCCCAGGGATTTTTAAGCCTGTAAAAATACCCATAGATTGTGTAGACGATTATAAGTATGGAGATGATGAATCCGTAGATTATTCTTGTACCGTCGAATATCCTCGTCGTCTTATAAAATTTTGTCCGCCTGAAAGTGGAATAGGGAGCTCTAGCATAGGCCGTGGCTTTTCTCCTGGACCTGTCCTGGCGGTATTTTCTCCAGTCTTCCATCGCCTGCTCATATGCTTTCTGATCATGTTCGATCCGGTCGTGATTGGAGATAAGAAATTCATAAGCTTCAGTTGCGCTTATGAAAAGATCCTTCGCTTCAGGTGAATGATTGATGTCGGGATGGTAAAGGTATGCCTTTTGCCTGTATGCTTTTTTTATTGCATCGGGATCGGAATTTACCGGGATTCCAAGAATGTCATAATAATCCTTAATGTTCATTGTCCCTGAGCTCAAATTAAACACAAGGAACAAAAATTTTTTCTCGGCCGGAAATTTTGAGGGGGTTATTTGACCATCCCTGTGAATCCCATGAAGGCCATTGCGAGAATGCTGGCAATAACAAGCGAAATGGGAACTCCTTTCATTCCTTTGGGAATATCTGCCAGTTCAAGCTGCTCACGGATGCCGGCAAGTATTATAAGAGCGAATCCGAATCCGACTGCAGTCGATGCGCCGAACACCACACCCTGCACAAGGTTGTAATGCTTCTGAATAACAAGGATCGCAACACCAAGCACTGCACAGTTTGTAGTTATTAGAGGAAGAAATATTCCGAGAGCCTGGTAAAGCGGCTGGCTCACTTTCTTGAGTATGATCTCAACCATCTGAACGAGGGCTGCAATTACAAGGATGAAAGTGATTGTCTGCATGAATGCAATGCCAAGCTTATTCAGAACATATATCTGAATAAGGTATGTCACCATGGTTGCGAGAGTGATCACGAATACAACTGCGCCTGCCATCCCGAGGGCGGTATTTACCCTGTTTGACACTCCCAAAAATGGGCAGATGCCGAGGAACTGTGTAAGTATCACGTTATTGATCAGAACAGCCGATATGACCATCAATATATACTGCATATCCGTATCAGTTTAATTTTTTCTTGATCTGGTTGACTATAGCGATGAGGAATCCCAGGGCAAGGAAAGCGCCGGGGGCAAGGACAAACACAAGGACTCCGTCACCAGGAAGGAATTTGTGACCGAAGATCGCGCCGCTTCCGACTATTTCACGGAAAGCCCCGAGCACGCCAAGAGCCAGTGTAAATCCAATACCCATTCCCAGTCCGTCGAGCGCTGAAGTGAGCACCTTGTTCTTGTTGGCAAATGCTTCCGCACGGCCGAGCACGATACAGTTGACTACAATGAGCGGAATAAAGATCCCAAGAGTTCCATAAAGTGACGGTACATATGCCTGCATGATCAGATCCACAATGGTCACAAAAGATGCAATGATCACAACATATGCCGGTATCCTCACCTTGTCGGGGATGACGTTTGCCAGGAGCGAGATCACCGTATTTGAACCGATAAGGACAAAGGTGGTGGCAAGGCCCATCCCCATCCCGTTCAATGATGAAGTTGAAGTTGCAAGGGTGGGGCAGGTGCCGAGTACGAGCACCAGGATCGGGTTTTCCTTCAGGATCCCTTTGGTAAGGTTCTGCAGGTTATTCATATGATGCCTCCTTTCTGAAGAGTGTTGTAGCCGCGCTGCAGGGCATCACAGAAGGCTCTTGAGCTTATTGTGGCTGCAGAGATGGCATCGACAGGGCCGCCATCCTTTTTGACCTTAAGCTGGAAAGTCCCGGGATTCTTCCCGTTGAACTGTCCCTTGAATGCAGGTTCAGTCATTTTTGTGCCCAGGCCGGGGGTTTCCTTTTGTGTGAGCACTGAAATATCTGTTATGCTGCCATCCGGTTTGAATCCGGCCATAAGCTCGATCCTTCCGCTAAATCCTTTTGATGTGTAGGTATTCACTGCATATCCGACAATCTGATTGTCCTTCTTTGCGGGATAGACATCCAGGCTGTCACCTTCTCCGGTTGGTATCCTGAACATCTCGGCGTTTGGATTATTGTCGAATTCAGGTACAACCATTTTTATGGCATCGAGCTTTTTATTGAGATTTGAAAGTTCGATAGGCTGTTTTGTGAATTCGTAAACAAAGCCGAGGCAGGCTGCTGCTCCGAGTGAAATGAGCGTGAGCGACAGCGCCATATTCTTGAAGGTTGATTCGATGCTAGCCATTAACTACCTCCTTCCCGAACCTGCGGGATTTTACATAAGCATTCAGAAGCGGAACAAACGCATTCATTATAAGTATCGCAAAAGAAACTCCTTCGGGATATGCGCCAAAGACCCTGATAAGTACCGTGAGAACGCCGATCCCGACACCATATATGATCATCGCCCTGGGATTCATCGGGGAGGTGACGTAATCCGTTGCCATGAATATGGCCCCCAGCAGAAGCCCTCCGCTGAGTATGTGAAAAGCAGGAGTGGCATTATTCTGAGGATCAAAGCCCCATAAGATGGATGTGAAAACAGCGACTGTGGCAATGATCGTAACAGGTATATGCCACGTTATAATCTTCTTCCACAGCAGCCAGGCAAATCCAAGCAGGAGGGCAATTGCCGAGACTTCGCCCATCGATCCGCCTATCTTTCCGATCACCAGGTTGAAGGTATCAGGCACTTTTGTCATGAGCTGCCCCAGTGATTCTCCGTTTTTGATACCTTCCTTTATTATTGCAAGAGGAGTGGGCCCGGTGACTGCATCGACGTATTTTGTTCCGAGGCCTTCGGGAACCGGCCAGCTTGTCATTGCAACAGGGAATGATATAAGCATGAAAACACGGCCGACAAGAGCAGGGTTGAAGGGATTGTTCCCCAGCCCGCCAAACGTCATCTTCGCAACACCTATTGCCATGAGGCTGCCCATAACTACCATATAGAAAGGTATGTTCGATGGAAGGTTGAGTGCAAGGAGCAATCCCGTGAGAACGGCTGACCCGTCATTCACCGACAAAGGCTTTTCGAGTATAAATCTCTGGATCAGGTATTCAAAGAGAACACACGATATTATTGCTGTTGCTGTTACAATCAATGCGCCGGTTCCGAAAAACCAGACAGAGGCCAGGAATGCAGGAATAAGAGCGATGATAACGCCCGACATCAGCTTTTGTGTTGTTTCCTTCCCATGATAGTGCGGAGAAGGTGACATATTGAAAATAGTACTCATGTTTATGAAAGTTTCACGCTGCGTTCACGGATCATTTTACCAACTGTTGCTTTTCCCAGCCTTATGTAGTCCAGAACCGGTCTTCCGGCAGGACAAACGTAGCTGCACGATCCGCATTCCATGCAGTCTGTTATATGGGCTGTCTCCGCTCTTTCGAACAAACCTTTTTCTGAAAGCGAGATTAGAAGATACGGTTCAAGCTTCATGGGGCATGCAAACGAGCATTTTGCACATCTTATGCATGGATCCGGCTGCATGCGGAGGCTTTCTTTCTCCGGGAATATGACTATACCCGAAGTGCCTTTTACCACGGGCACGTCGGTATTGCTTATTGCCTTTCCCATCATCGGCCCGCCGCTGATTATCTTACCGGTGCCTGATGGCAATCCTCCCGCTGCATCTATGAGGCATTTTACAGGGGTCCCGATTCTTACAAGAAAATTTCCGGGAGCTGAAAGTGATTTGCCTGTGATAGTCACCACCCTTTCAATTAGGGGCTTATTCTTCTGAACAGCTTCATATACTGCGAATGCTGTCCCGACGTTATGGACAACAGCGCCGACATCGACCGGGAGATGGCCTGACGGCACCTCTTTATTAATGAGTGATTTGATAAGCTGTTTTTCGGCGCCCTGCGGGTACTTGACTTTCAATGCATGGACGCTGATTCCCTGGAACCCTGCAGCCAGTTCCGACATGCGGGCGATCGCATCAGGTTTGTTGTTCTCGATGCCGATCATGGCTTTTGAGACTTTCAGGGCTTTCATCAGTATTGTAATCCCAACCAGGATCTCTTCACCTTTCTCCAGCATGAGCCTATGATCCGATGTCAGGTAGGGCTCACATTCAACACCATTGATGATCAGTACATCGCAAGTCTTTCCCTGAGGAACGGACAATTTCACATGTGAAGGGAACGTGGCTCCGCCCAATCCAACAATGCCGCATTCGAGACATCTTTTGATTATTTCTTCTGAAGAAAAAGCGACATCCCTGACCATCTGGCTGCTTCTGTCTATGGATTCCATCCATTCATCACCTTCCGTGTCGATGAAAACGGCAGTCTGCTTATAGCCGGATGAATCGACGATGGTATCGATCTTATTTACCTTGCCTGAAACTGACGAGTGAATGTTTGTCGAAACAATTCCTTTCGCGGTCGCAATAACCTGGCCGGCTTTCACCTGGTCGCCTTTGCTAACGGCAACCATTGCAGGAGCACCTATGTGCTGCGAAACAGGGATTGCAACCGATGCTGGAACCGGAAGACTTGCAATGCGCCTGTCAGCCGTTAATTTATTTTCCGGCGGATGAATCCCTCCTTTTGAAAATGTCTTTAACACAATTTGTATATTTTGTTTATGAGTTCTGAACTGCTTCCGCCTGGACTTCCCCTTTCTCCTTCCTGGGCGGAAAATTTATCTCGAGTATACATGCCGTGGGGCATTCGGTGACACATTTCCTGCAAAATTTGCATTTGGCAGCATCGATGTATGCAAGGTTATTCTCAATCGTGATTGCATCATATTCACATACTTTCTGGCATTTGTAGCAGCCTATGCATGCAACTTTGCAGGCTCTTTTTGCCGGTCCTCCCTTGTCGCAGTTAGAACATGCAACATATATCTTCCTGTCCTTTTTCGCCTTTTTGCGCATTTCGAGAAGATGCCGGGGGCAAGCTTTAACACAGGCGCCGCAAGCCTTGCATTTGTCATCGATTATAATGGGAAGCTGTGTTTTACCGTCGATATACATTGCATCGAACTGGCATGCCCTTACGCAATCGCCGTATCCCATGCAGCCATAGCTGCAATCTGTTTCGCCAATGTAAAGGGCTGCTGAAATCCTGCAATCCTGTGCGCCGGTATATTTTGAGGTGCGGGGCCTGAACTCCGGGGAGCCATTGCATTTAAGTACGGCAACTGTCGGATCCACCGCCGGTGCCGTCCTTCCGAGAATACTGCCTGCCAAGGCCATTATGTCTGCTCCACCGACAGGACAGTTCAAGCCCTCGAATGTATCTGCTTTTACCAGTGCTTCCGCAAAATTCCGGCAACCTGCAAAACCACACCCACCGCAATTTGCCTGGGGAAGAACAGCATGGACCTCATCTATCCTGGGATCTTCGAATATCTTGAATTTCTGAGCTACAAAATAGAGGATCACCGCCGAAAGGAAAGCAAGAAGGCTGAGGCTTATTATCGTTATCAGTATGCCGGAACTCATATTAATGTTTTTAATGAGAAGATGAATTTCTTATCGAGTGATTTTCGGAATATGTAAAGCGAAAGGTAATATGGTCCGAGAACCGCGAGTGAGATCAATCCGGAAACAAGCTCTGAAAAACCTGCCGAGACTAATACCATAAGAGTTATGATGACGGCAAAGAAGGGGAGGACATACCCGAAAACAAGCGCTCTGAAGCCCATTGACTGGTTCATTACCACATTAACCGTATCGCCGGGACTGACATTGTATTTTCCGTTGATCTCGATGAGCTTTTCCTCTGTGCCGGACATTGAGCATGAGCCTTTTGCATGGCAGCCGGAGCATGCGGACGATGATGAAATAATCACGGTTACAGTATCGCCGTTGTTTTTTGTGACGGTACCTTCATGATTGATTTCCGTGACATTTTTGTCTATCATCCGCTTCTCAAAAAATGAATTTGCTAAATTAGAATTCGTGGGGAACCGGCGAATGTAATTTGTCAGTTTTTGATAAAACGGAAGTTATTTAGAATGATTCTAAAAAGGAAATGTTTTTAGTTTCTCCATATAATCTTTTTCCTGCCGGACCGAAGGGATCCTTAACTTCACAAATCTTCGCAAGCTCAGATTTGCTGCGTTCAGGATTACAAATAATCAGGATGAGTAAAAGGGCAGAAGCGGCGCGTTTGCAGTAAGTCCGCGCCGCTTCTTTCCCTTTTTCAAGCTAAAACAACATCGTCATCCTGAGTGAAAGGAACACTGAGCATGCGAAGTGTTCCTGCAACGAAGGATCCCATCGAACTTCCAGAATCTATCCATTGAGAGTGATTAGGAAAATTCTAATATCAAAAATCGTTAATCCTTGTTTGATGTTCTTTGTTTTATTTCATTGATGCCCTACGGGCAACGAAATTGTATCTCATGCCGCACAGGCTATTATCATTGATGCCCTACGGGCAAGGATCAGGATCAAATCAAAGATCAAAAATCGTTAATCCTTGTTTGATATTCTATGATATTTTGCTCCACGATTGCCTTCCTGCGGATTGTTTTTTTAACTCGGCTTTGAGGATAATATTTTCATCTTTCTCCAGCAGGGGATCTGCATCAAGGATGTCGTTTGCAATATTCCTTACATATTCAATTATCTGTCCGTCTTTTCCGAGGTCGGCGATCTTAAGGTCAAACGGTATGCCACTCTGCTGTGTTCCCTCGATATCACCCGGTCCCCGAAGCTGAAGATCCGTTTCAGCTATTTCGAATCCGTCGTTTGTCCTGACCATGACCTCGATCCTTTTGGCTGCTTCCCTGGTTAGCTTGTCGGAGGTCATAAGAATACAGTATGACTGGTCAGCGCCTCTTCCCACCCTGCCTCTTAGCTGGTGAAGCTGTGACAATCCGAACCGTTCGGCGCTTTCGATCACCATCACGGTCGCATTCGGTATATCCACACCGACTTCTATAACTGTCGTGGCCACAAGAATATTTGCGATTCCTTCCCTGAATAATCTCATCGATTCATCCTTTTCGGAAACGGGCATGCGTCCGTGAACGATGCTGATGCAATACTGCGGCGAGGGGAAAGCCCGGGAGATTGTATCCCACCCGTCTTCCAGGTCTTTGTAATCCATGTTTTCGGATTCGCTTATCAGCGGGTACACGAAAAACACCTGCCTCTTCATGCTGATCTGGCTCCGGATGAATCCGAACACCTTGTTTATCTCCGCATTATAGAAATGCATGGTTTTGACCGGAACCCTTCCTGGTGGCATCTCATCAATGACAGAGACGTCAAGATCTCCATAAAGGGTCATTGCAAGGGTCCTGGGGATCGGAGTTGCGGTCATTACGAGCACATGGGGAGGATTTTCGCTCTTCTGCCATAATCTTGCACGTTGTGCGACACCGAACCTGTGCTGTTCGTCTATTATCACAAGCCCCGGTTTGCTGAATTTTACATTTTCCTCGATAAGAGCATGTGTGCCAATCAGCATATTGAGTGAACCATCCTGAAGTGACCCCGATAATTCTTTCCTGGCTGCCCTGCCTGTGGAACCTGTCAGCAAACCGACTTTGATGTTAAGTCCCGAGAGCAGCTCACTGATCGTATTGAAATGCTGGTTTGCCAATATTTCTGTCGGAGCCATCAGGCATGACTGGTACCCGTTATCGAGTGCAATAAGCATGCTCATAAGGGCAACAAGCGTTTTTCCGCTGCCCACATCCCCCTGCAGCAGCCTGTTCATCTGCCTGCCCGATCCCAGGTCTTTTCTTATTTCCTTTATTACCCTCTTCTGCGCTCCTGTGAGCGGGAAAGGAAGTTTGCTGAAGAAGAAATTATTAAAATTCTCACCTACACTCGAAAAAACAAAACCTTTTGTACGCCGATTGCGGTTTGATTTCAGCTGCAGCAATGCAAGCTGGATATAAAAAAGCTCTTCGAATTTCAGCCTGTACCTTGTTTTTTCCAGCTCCGCAGGGTTTGAAGGAAAATGGATCCTGTGCAGGGCATCATGGAGGTCCGTCAGCTTGTACTTCGACACAATATACCTGGGGAGTGTTTCAGGTATCCTGAATTTGATCTGTTTCAGAAGGACACCGATCAGCTTGCTTATCGTTTTGGAAGTAAGGAACTGGTCCTTTAGCTTTTCTGTAGTACTGTACTGTGCCTGCAGTGCGGAATTGAGCCTTGCATTAAGTTTTTCGGATGCTTCTATTTCGGGGTGAATTATATTGACCACGCCGTTAAATACTCCCGGCTTGCCGAAAACAACATACTCAACGCCCGGGGTATATGATCCTGTTATCCATTTTGCTCCCCTGAACCATATCAGCTTGATCGTGCCGGTCTCATCAAAAAAATCTGCCGCCAGCCGTTTCCCTTTGCCTCCGCCTTCAGTATAGAATCCCCTTATCGAACCTTTTACCTGTACAAAGGGAAGCTCGGGATCGAGCTCACTGATCTTGTAGAACTTGGTCCTGTCAATATATTTGAAAGGGAAATAGTACAGGAGGTCCCTGAATGTGAAGATATTAAGCTCCTTATTGAGAAGCTCCGCCCTTTTAGGACCGACACCCTGAAGGTAAGTTATTGCGGTATCGAGGAAATCCTGTGACATGGTGTCCGAAAATAGTTAATTTTGAGGACCTGTGCTAAAATTATTAGTCCGATGAATTTATTTCACGCACGCAGATACCTTGATTATATCTTATTTTCACGTCATTGGAGAGGCCATGGCGTGCACAGTCCTTTCATTTTTGAAATAGTCACAGGGCTGTTCCGGAATAAAATACCCGGGGATTTTGTCTGTTGTATTGAAACGATCAGGAAAAACCTTATAAAAGATTCACGGCTTATCAGCGTCAATGATCTTGGGGCCGGATCGGCAAAGAACAAAAAAGTCAGAAAAGTGTCGGAAATAGCCAGTAAATCAGCTGTTACAGCAAAGTACGGTGCTCTGCTTCACAATCTCGCTTCGAGATTCGGTGAACCGTGCACAGTCGAACTCGGCACTTCCTTCGGCATAAGTACAATGTACCTGGCATACGCATCGCCTGTCGTATACACTGTGGAAGGTTGCAGCGAATGCACAGGCATAGCAGGAAAGAATTTTGCTTCAGGAGGGCTCGAAAATATCACTATAATAAATTCACCTTTCAGTGAAGCTATAGCTGATCTTAAAAATACAGGCATCAGGCCGGGACTGGTTTTTATTGACGGAGATCACAGGAAAGAGCCGTTGCTCCGGAATGTCAGGGAGCTGATGTCAATATCAGATGATAATACGGTTATCGTCCTTGACGATATTAATTATTCCCGTGAAATGGCGGATACCTGGGAGCAGGTAAAGAATATGGAAAACGTAACGGCAACAATTGATATTTTCAGAATGGGAATAGTTTTCCTAAGGAAGGAAATTACACGTAACCATTACAGGATCAGGTATTAACAAAAATTAAGATTATAAATTCAGCTAGTTTAATATATTTCATCTATTTTCGGACATTTTAAATTAAACACTCATGGATAAGGTTATCGAGATTCATAACATTGTAAAGAACTACCAGGTTGGATCGGTCATAGTACGGGCATTGCGTTCTGTTTCAGTCACCATCAACAGGAATGAATATGTTGCCATAATGGGACCATCAGGTTCCGGTAAATCGACATTGATGAACCTGCTCGGGTGTCTCGATACGCCAACCAGCGGCAGTTACATCCTGAATGGAACTGATGTCAGCAAGATGGAGGATGATTACCTGGCCGGGATCAGGAACAAGGAGATCGGCTTTGTTTTTCAGACATTTAACCTGTTGCCGCGCTATACAGCACTGGAAAATGTGACACTTCCCCTCATTTATGCAGGCTTGCCAAAACATGAAAGAGAAGACCGTGCTGTTCAAACCCTTGAGCAGGTCGGCCTTGCAGACAGGATGACACACAAACCGAATGAACTCTCGGGAGGACAGCGTCAGCGTGTGGCAATAGCCAGGGCTCTTGTGAATAAACCTTCAATTATTCTTGCTGATGAGCCAACCGGAAACCTCGACAGTAAAACATCAATCGATATTATGGCTCTTCTTGACGCCATTCATCAGAATGGAAATACAGTGATCCTTGTAACTCACGAAGAAGACATAGCCAGGTATGCACACCGCATCATAAGGCTGTTTGACGGTGAAGTTGCAAAGGATTACATTAACGAGAACCAGATTAAACATTCATGAAGATTTATACCCTCACCGGTGATGATGGCACTACATCACTTTCCGGCGGCAAAAGGGTTTCCAAGGATTCATTGCGGGTCGAAGCTTATGGCTCAGTCGATGAGCTGATAGCCTGGACAGGCTTACTGCGAGACCTGAGCAGCAAACTTGAAAGGAAGGACATTCTCCTCTACATCCAGGATCAGCTTATGCGATGTGCAGCTGTACTTGCCCGTGACCATGGCACCCCGGATGAAAAGGATTTTCCTGAAGAAAGTTGCCTTGCAATCCTGGAAAAAGAGATTGACAAAATGGAAGAAAGCCTGCCTTCATTGAGGAATTTTATTCTGCCGGGAGGCAATGTGCTGGCTTCTTATTGTCACATAGCAAGATGCGTTTGCAGGAGAGCGGAAAGAAGGGTCATAAGCCTGAAACACGCCGAGCATGTTCCCGATTTGTTAAACAAACTCCTTAACAGGCTTTCTGATTTTCTGTTTGTTCTTTCAAGAACTGTATTGTACGAGTCAGGAAATCAAGAAGTTAAGTGGCCTCTTCCTTAAGCCTCATAATAAACCGCATAAACTCTTGTTTATCTAAAATAATATTTATATTTGCGACTTTATTAAAAGCTAAACATTAGTCAGAAATTATGTACTGGACGCTTGAACTGGCATCTAAACTCGAAGATGCGCCATGGCCGGCAACCAAGGATGAACTGATAGATTTCGCTATCCGGTCGGGTGCCCCGATGGAAGTTATCGAGAATCTCCAGGAAATTGAAGATGAAGGTGATATATACGAAAGCATAGAAGATATATGGCCAGATTATCCAAGCAAGGACGATTTCTTCTTCAATGAAGACGAATACTGAAAAGGCCGGTTATGCACCGGCCTTTTTCAGTCTATGAATATATCTGATTTTTTCTTTGGTCTTATCTGATCGAGCCATGAGAAGCCTTCGAGTCTCAGATCATCGGGTTTCTCCAGTTTAGGCGGGTTTATAAATCCATCGGGTGTTCCAAAATCGGTAATTTCGACAACCTTCCCATTTTCTATGGTAGCTTCGATATTGGCGCATTTTGAATGGTTAATTCCTGATATCGTGTTTCCATCTACGAGAAAGTAGATCGATTCGCCATTCCCGTTTATCTCCACTTTGGTCAACTCATTATTATTGAAATACCCGGTCAGTGATCTGCCTTTTATCTGGTTGAACCTTATGGAATCCACCTGGGCGGTGACAAATGCGGAATTGTAAAGCTCAAGCCTGTCTGCCTGCCGGTTTTTGGTAAAGATGGCCATGGAATCGGAAGTCAGCTGATTTTCCTCTGTCCATAAAACTGGCTTTTCATAGAACCTGATTACAGAATCCTGGAAGGAATAGGAAATTGAATCTGCCTTTGCCTGGAAGTCCTGGCTGAAGATCCTGCATCCGTGATACGCGCGCATAAGCCTGTATCCGCTTGCCGTATCCGCAACCGTTATGGCGCTGATGGTATCCGCGTGGAGGAAGAGAGAATCTTCTTTCGAAATCTGGATGAAAACTGCCCTGTTTGTCACAAGAAATCTCTCCGGCGTCTTGTAGTACCAGGCAAAATTCCCTTCAATGGCAATATCATTTACCGTATCCTGGATCAGTACATTCCTGTAAGCTTCACCATAACCGGTGCTGTCATTATAAAACAACGAGTCTCCATGCACGATCTGCTTCCTGTTGTCGATCATGGCATTGGTCCAGACAGACGTGATCTTGTTCTTTGTGTCATACCAGCCTTTCTCACAGTACATGTACAGGCTGTCGCCTTTAAGTTCACTTGGACCTGTGAAGTAGGATGTTTCGGTAAGTGTATTGTAATCCATTGTGTCCGCCTTCATGACGTAATCCGGATTGACAATTTTCACACTGTCCTTGAAATGGAAGATCTTACGTGAGACATAGTAGACTCCATGAATGCTGGTAAGGGTATTTTCGGCATTTGTTATTTTCCCTCCGGTGTCGTATTTGGCTATCCTGTTCCTTACATCATAATCGATTGCTTCCGTGAAAAGATGAGTCTCCCTGTCGACGAGCTCGACTTTCTTTCTCACAATAGCTTTCTCGGAAGGACCGTCATAAAAAAGATAATCTCCATAAAGGTTGAGTGTATCACCCTGTTCTATGTGCACCCTGCTGAAAGCGGTGAGCTGCTGTTTGTTCGGTGAAAAATGAGCGCTGTCGCAATTCATCGTCACATCATTATGCCTGAAGCTCACGCTGCCGGAAAGATGGTTTATCTTATCACCCGAGGCATCGGCAATTATGATATTGGTTTCGGCAAAAAGAAGCTCTATTTTCCTCTTTACCGGCTTTTTAGCCTGGGCTTTCTGCGCCTTCAGGGCAGGAATGCCAAAAAAGCCGCACATTATCAGAAGAAGAAAAACAGAATAAAAAGTTATTCGCCTGGTCTTTATTTCAGCCATCCGTCTTTCAGAAAGTCGCACGATTTGAATTCGTCGCTGATTTTGATGTAGGTGACAGCAATCTTATTCTTGATCCATTTCTCATAGGCCTTGTTCCTTTCCTCAGCAAGTGCTGCATTGTAAAGGTTCTGATAGTCGTCCTTGAGATTTGCGGTATGTGCAGGCAAAATATTATCGAGCCTGATTATGCGGAAAACCGTGTTGTTGTTTTCATCAGTTGTCCTGAAAGGGTCTGATATTTCGCCCACTTTCATATTCCTGAGCCGCATATAGATGTCAGGGTTAAGCTCCTCGAGCGTGAACCAGTTGCTCCTGTCCGAGGGGTTCTGGCTGACATATTTGCCGCCGTTTATCCTGCTGTCCTTATGAGTTGAATACCGGAGAGCAGCCGTTTCAAATTTCATGCTGTCTGCCCTGATGTAATCAGCAATGCTGTCGAGTCGGGCCATGGCCTTCTTCTCCTGCAGGGCATTAACCTGCGGCCTGATAAGAATGTGCCTGGTGTCCACCATGTCTCCCTTCCGGTCTATGAGCTGTATTATATGGAAGCCATATTTGGTCTCAACAATTCTCGAAACGGTGTTTTTTGTAAGGCTGAATGCGGCATCCGCATATTCTTTCTCAAGTTCGCCTCTTGTCAGGTAACCGATCTCTCCGCCGTTTTTTGCCGATTCCGTGTCCTCGGAATAAAGCCTTGCCAGGATACTGAACGATTCTCCCGCCAGGATCCTGCTCCTGATGTCGAGCAGGCGTTGTCTTGCCTCTGCCTTGTTGTCCTCGGCCGAAGGCGGATTAATCTGGATTATTGATAACTGGTATTTTGCAGGTACCACAGGAAGGCTGTCTTTTGGAATGGAAGCATAATACCTTTTCAGTGCGGCCGGTGTCACAGTCAGGTCCTTTGTAATATTATTCTGGACCTCTCTGACAGTTTCCTGTTCAAGCAGGGTTTTCCTGATGTCGCGACGAATCTCCAGCATGCTTTTATGGAATGCCTCTTCAAGGGCCTGTTCACTTTTTGCTGTTCTTATCGCATCATTGATTCGCATATTCAATTCACCCTCAACCGCATCGTCGGAAACAGTTATACTGTCAATCCTGGCCTGGTCAAGGAAAAGCTTTGAAATAAGCATTTGATTGAAGTAATTGCACCGTAACACATCGATTGGCACCCTGGGATTGTTTCGCCTGAGGTCCGCCACCATGTTCTCGAGGTCTGAGAGGTATATTACCTCATTGCCCACGACTGCTACAACAGATTCGACAAGGACCTGGGATCTGACCCGGTTAAAGCCGGGAATCAGAAGTATTATCAGTAACAGAAAATATTTAATTTTTTTGCTCATTCGTTCAATATATCTTAAACCTGTTATCTTTAACTGCATCATTGTAAATTCCGTTTTCGAGCGATTCGATTAGCTGTATCCTGCGGGTATTCCAGATAATTCTTCTTATATCGTCCTTTACGTACTCGAACGGTGCAAGTGAGGACCGGAGCCTGTAATCCCTTATTGAGACCAAGTAAACAGAAGCTGAATCGCTTGTTTCAAAGAAAGAATTCCTTTTCAGGAAATCCGTCTTATCATCAATTTCACGGGGAAGCTCGACAGCCAGCCTGTCGAGTGTTACCCATTCTTCATTGAAATCATCGAATTTTTCAGCAAACTGGAAGCAAAAGGTTTCAAGTTGCTGCATATCAGGCTGGCTTTCAGACCTGGCAAGTGTTCGCACCCGGTCCATCTGGGGAGTGCCGACAGGCACTTTTATGAAGATGGCTTTAACGATATCCGAATTGAGTATAAATGCTTTTTCGTTTGTCGAATAATAACTCTCAAGCTCCGGATCGGTGATGACCGTGTCCATCTTTTCGAGCATCATTTGCTGCTGATACTGATGGATCAGCAGGTCGGCCCTTGTTTCAAGGAGTTGGTTATCAACTTCATCCTTCGCTGACTGGGGAAGATTTTCCTCTGCTTTCATAAGCAAAAGCTTCCTTTTTGCCCACCCGTTTATGTAATGCTGTACACCGGTCACACTGTCCTCCTTAGTGCTGAAATGAAAATCAGGTATTTCGTCATAGTACAAGACGGTTTTCCCTACCTCAGCAACCGGGATCCTCACTTTTGTGTCTTTTTTATGGCTGCAGCCTGCACTAAGTACAATTGCGAGAAATGAAATAAGTATCCTGTTCATCTGGCAAGCTTCTTTTTGACCTCCGCAAGTACCATATTATCAAGCTTAACGGAATATTTCTTTTTTAATTGTTCTCTCCAGGTATTCTCAAGTTCATCCTGCCATGCTGCCATCATCTCACTTTTTACGTCCCGGAGCGGCAAAGGTAACGGTTCTATTATTTCATTGATGCTTATTATCGAAGGAAATCCATTTATTTTCAGATATTGTTCCCCTTTGTTCCATTTCAGGCTGTCAATCACAGGATCATCCCCTTTGAACCACCGGCGTTTGGTTATGACAAGAAGTGTGTCTTTCCTTTTGTTGAATTTCGCATCCAGGAGTTCTCTTGCATTCTGTTTTGAAGAGTACTTCTTATATGCTGTTTCAAGCTTTTTTCCGCCATCAGCGATCCTGAGCGTGTAAACTGTCGCATTGATTCCCGGATTGGTAAGGTGCTCTATTTTGTGTTTCTCATAATACTTTATCAGCCCTGCTGAATCTTCACTTACCCTGTTCCACACATTCCTGTTTGAAAGCTCAAAAAGCAATATGCCGTCATGAAATTCATTCATGAGGTACCGGAACTCGGGATTCTTCTTTTCTATCTGTGTGTTTTCATAGCTTATCAGGTCGTCCGCAGCTTTAATTTCAAGTGTCCTGTTAACAAAAAATGCAGAATCTTTTGTATCGATGATGAAGCCTCTTTTTTCAACATAGTCCGCAAATCCTGAATTTGAGGTGCTTCTATTTGCAAAGCTGTAAAGATTGCCTGCCGGCATAAGGCTCCTGTCATATTTTTTCAGCCCCTGGATAACGAGGGTATCCGTGTTAAGTATAAACCAGTTGAGGGAATTCTGGTCAATACTGAATTTGTATTCCTTTTTCAGCCTGTCAGTGAAAGTCTTCCTGCTTACTGCGTCCAGCCATGACTGATTTATCCTGCTTTCGATGAATGATTTTGATTCCTCATAGGACCCGGGCTTTTTCCTGTCGAGAAGCTTTATGATATGCCATCCATACAAAGTCCTTACCGGTTTTGAATACGTACCTGTGTCACGGATCGCGAATGCTGCTTCAGAAAAATCACCTATCATCTCACCTGTGCCGAACCAGTCCAGCTTTCCTCCATTTACAGCGGATTCCCTGTGATCCGAATAAAGCCTTGCCATCTCTCCGAAATCAGCCCCGTTCTTCAGCTTGTCATAAATTGCATTGATTTCTTTTTCAGCCTTTTCAGCTTCTGCCGGATCTGTCCCGGGAGGACTGTTTTTCATTATATGCGCGACTCTGACCCTTCCCGATGATGGACGTTTTGCAACAACTTTAATTATATGATAGCCATAAGGAGTCCTTACGGGCTGGGATACTTGTCCCGGTTTCATGCTATACGCGGCATCCTCGAATGGTGATATCATCTGAAAGACAGTGAAAAACCCAAGGTCACCGCCATTTAAGAGTACTGATTTGTCATCGGAGGAGCTCCTTGCAACCCTGTCAAACTGCTCGCCGTTGAGTATCCGCTGCCTGATGGCACTGGCTTTCTGCCACGCTCTCAGGGTGTCCTCAGGAGAGGCGTTTTCAGGAAGTGAGATAAGAATATGCATTGCATTCACTTCGGTAAGCGATCTCTGGTATGCGGTCTTCAGTAGTTTTTCTTTCGTGGTGTTGTCGGTCAGGTAACTTCGGACAAGCTGGTTACGGTAACCGTTCAGCTCGGTCGTGAATGACCTTGTTGTATCAAGTCCCTGCCGCATTGCATCGGCAACCTTAAGCTTGAATAGGATAAACTGCTGAAGATATGCGTCAACATCCTGTGCCTTGCCCGGTTCCAGGTTTTTCCTGTACATCCTTATAAACTCTCCGGCTTCAGTCTTGCGACCATCGACGGTCAGAAGCGTCCTGGTGTTAATATCCTGGCCCCGGCAGAAACCGGAAAAAAGCAGAACAATGAGAAATGATGTGGATGACCGGATCATCAACTGAAATTCTATTCAAAAAGTTTCCTGCTGTAATTAGGGGCTTCCCTGGTTATGGTGACGTCGTGAGGATGGCTTTCAATAATTCCGGAATTGGTGATCCTTACAAATTTTCCTTCCTTTTTGAGAACTGCTATATTCCTGGCTCCGAGGTATCCCATTCCAGAACGCAAACCGCCTTTCATCTGGTAAATGACCTCTGAAAGATTTCCCTTGAATGGTACCCGTGCTTCAATGCCCTCAGGAACAAGCTTCTTTATATCATCCTCAACATCCTGGAAATACCTGTCCTTTGAGCCCTGCTGCATGGCTTCAGTAGAACCCATTCCCCTGTAAGCCTTGAATTTACGCCCATTGTATATAATCGTATCTCCCGGTGACTCCTCGACACCTGCAAAGAGAGAACCTGCCATAATGGAATCAGCTCCTGCAGCGAGGGCCTTGATGATGTCCCCGGAATACCTTATTCCTCCGTCGGCAATCACCGGAATTCCTGTTCCTTCGAGAGCCTTTGCAACATCATATATTGCCGAGAGCTGGGGAATTCCGACACCGGCGATGATCCTTGTCGTGCATATAGAACCGGGTCCGATGCCTACTTTCACTGCATCCGCACCTTCCTTTGCAAGCATCTTTGCTGCATCGGCAGTTCCGATATTTCCTGCGATCACATCGATATTGGGGCATGCCTTCTTCACTTCCCTGAGTATGCGCAGGACATTAAATGAATGACCGTGTGCCGTATCAATGGCGATTGCATCGACGCCGGCATTCACAAGAGCATCAACCCTTTCAAGGGTGTCGGAAGCAATACCTACGGCGCCGCCGACGCGGAGTCTCCCTTTTTCATCCTTGCATGATCCCGGGCGGTCTTTTGTTTTTGTAATGTCCTTGTAAGTTATGAGTCCGATCAGCTTTCCTGAATCATCCACAACCGGAAGCTTTTCTATCTTGTGTTTTTGCAGGATCTTTGCGGCTGATGTGAGGTCAGTCAGGTGGTTTGTGGTAACAAGTTTTGTCGTCATCACCTCTTTGATCTTCTTCCCACGGTCGTTTTCAAATCGCAGGTCCCTGTTTGTGACTATTCCCTTCAATATGGTATTGTCATCCACAACGGGGATACCCCCGATCCTGTATTCATTCATGAGGCCCATGGCTTCGGCTACGGTTGCCTCGGGATGAATTGTTATCGGGTCCATGATCATCACGTTCTCTGCTCTTTTTACCCTTCTGACCTGGGCAGCCTGCTTGTCGATACTCATGTTTTTATGGATGAAGCCGATCCCTCCTTCACGGGCGATGGCAATTGCAAGCTCATCTTCAGTCACCGTATCCATTGCGGCAGAAACAATCGGCGTGTTCAGGCGAATGTTCCGCGTCAGCATAGAGCTCAGATCTACCTCCCTTGGAAGTACTTCCGAATATGAAGGGACAAGCAGAACATCGTCGAAAGTCAGACCTTCATATAATATTTTATCTTCGGTAAATGACATCTGATGATAGTTTAAGATTTTGCTGCGCAAATTACGAAAAAAAGATGAACTTTGGCACGGTGCAAAAGGAATGAATACCGTAATATACAGAGAGATTCTCGAAAAATACTGGGGGTATAAATCCTTCAGGCCACTGCAGGAAGAAATAATCAGAAGCATCGCAGAGGGTAAGGACACCCTTGCGCTGATGCCAACAGGAGGCGGCAAATCGATTACCTTCCAGGTTCCTGCCATGGCTATGAATGGTATTTGCCTTGTGATCACACCTCTGATAGCGCTTATGAAGGACCAGGTGGCCAGGCTCAACAGCCTTGGTATAAAAGCGCTTGCCCTTCATTCAGGCATGTTGCATGAAGAGATCGACAATGCTATTGAAAATGCCATTTTCGGTGACTATAAATTTCTTTATGTATCACCTGAAAGGCTCTGGGCAAGGGATTTTACCGGAAGGATCGGCCGTTTTGACCTTTCTCTTGTGACTATCGATGAAGCGCACTGCATCTCTCAATGGGGTTACGATTTCAGGCCGTCTTACCTTAAAATTGCTGAGATCAGGAATTATATACAGGGAAATGTTCCATTCCTTGCACTTACTGCTTCTGCAACCCGGGAAGCAGCGGATGATATAATGGAAAAACTTGGCTTCAGGCAGAAGAACCTGCTGAAGACGAGCTTTGAAAGGAGTAATATAACATACCTCGTAAGGAAAATCGAGGACAAGGGTGCATACCTTGCATCGGCATTGCAGAAAGCAGGCGGCAGCGGAATTGTTTACGTCAGAAGCAGAAAGAAATGCAGGGAAGTTGCCGAAAACCTGACCGCAGGAGGGATTAGTGCGGATTTTTATCATGCGGGGCTTTCAAATGAGCTGCGCGACAGCAGGCAGGTTGCCTGGACAGGCGATAAAACCAGGGTCATCGTCGCCACAAATGCTTTCGGAATGGGAATTGACAAGCCTGATGTCAGATTCGTGATACACTGGGATGTGCCTGATTCAATAGAAAATTACTTCCAGGAAAGCGGTAGGGCAGGGCGCGACGGGAAACCTGCATCTGCCGTGCTTCTGTTTTCACCTGCCGATCGCAGCCGGCTGACCGATTCGCTTAGGAAGAAATTCCCGCCGATCGAGAAGATAAAAGACATATATGAGGCTCTTTGTAACTACCTTCAGATACCTGTTGGGTCAGGGCGTGAAATTGTATACGACTTCAGCATGCGGGAATTCCTTTCAAAGTACCGCTTGCCGGTGACCGAGACGGTGAACAGCCTCCAATTCCTTCAGAGGGAAGGATATATGGAATTCACGGAGGAAATCAACAATCCATCAAGAGTGCACTTTATCGTGGGCCGTGACGACCTGTATAAATTCCAGGTTGAAAATGAAGTTTTCGACGGGTTTATTAAGCTTCTGCTACGGTCATATACCGGGATGTTCAGCGAGTATGTGCCAATCAATGAAGATGATCTTTCACGGAAATCAGGTTCTGACAGGGATACCATCTACCATTATCTTCTCAAACTTTCTTCATTCAATATAATAAGGTACATCCCGGGAAAGAAAACTTCACTGGTGATATTCAGGGAGGAACGTCTCGAGAGAAAAGCCCTGCTGATATCACCCGGCAATTACCTGCATGTAAGGGAACGCTATGAAGAAAGGCTGAGCAGGATGCTCGATTATGCTGAAACAACAGAACGCTGCAGGCAGCAGGCATTGCTTAATTACTTCGGGGAGGAATCGGGCAGGTGCGGCCACTGTGATTTTTGCCGGAATAGCAAAAATGCCGTAAAGGAAAGTTATGATTCAATAGAAGAGAGGATAATTCATCTTCTTGAGGAAAGAAAGGCAAGTGCCCGGGAAATTATCAGTGAGCTTCAGCTGGAAGAGGATCATGCGGTAAAGGTGATACGCAGTCTCCTGGACAGTGACAGGATAAGGATGGGCACTGACGGAAGATACCGGCTTCCGGACTAATTAAGGTATTTCACAAGACCTGAATTCTGAAAATTCATAACATTCATCTCAATTGTTTCACGGGACTTTTTACCGGTTTCTCCGGGTCCGTGTGTGCAAAACCTGCATCCGCAGTTGTTGCTGAAATACTTGTTACCTTCATGAATCGCATCTCTCAGCGAAATGAATTTTCCGAGGAAAATCCTTTTATTCTCAGCCGGTAAAAACGGACAACCGTCCATGTGAACCGAATGCAGTTCATTCAACCCTGGTCTTACTACCATGTAGAAGCTGCTTAAATGTGCTTTTGACATATTTCTTTATTTATGAATTTGTCCTTTTGCATAAAGAAGATATCGTTTAATAGGAAATGGGTCAAAATTGTTACCCTGTTTTCCTGATTATTTTCAAAAAACCGTATTAATCTTACGATTCCGGGATAATTAATATTTTTTAACATTTATAGTTATCTGTATATCAGGTAATTAAAAAATATTTTCGTTTTTTTTCATTTTTTATGCCAAAAAAGGGGTAACAAAACGAGGGCATTTCCTATTAAACAGAAAAGCGCAACCAAAAATTTGATATACAACTAAAAACTGAAAAACAATGAAAACAACTAACAAAAACACCAGGACTGTAAAAACTACCGATCGCTTCTTTACTGAAACATCTGCAGAAGGTATTCTGAGCATATTAATGGGAGAATGTGATCCCACCGAACCGATCATTATTATACCACCGGCCCCAAAGATTTGATTTCTGCTATTTGTTTACTCATCTGAAGAAAGGTAAGGTGCATTCACGGGTTGAATGCACCTTTTTTTTATTTTTACTGCAAAACGGACGTTTTGAGAATTTGCCTTATTGTGGTTTTTCTTTTGTTTCTTCTTTCTGCGAACGGATATGCTTCAGGTTTGCCACCGGAAAAAGACTTCAGCTATTATATGAACTCTTTTGTTGAAAATTATTACCATGGTGATTTTGTCAAATGCGAGGAAGCGATGCTCTCCGCCTCAGCTCTGGACCTGCCGGAATACTATAAGGCATCTATTTATAACAATCTGGGAGTAACTTATTATTTGCTTGGAAATTATGAAGATGCACTGAAAGCTTATTCCAGGATTGAAACCATGAACCTTACACCTGATGAGATCAATTCATTAACACCCCCCGGACTTGTCAACAGGGCTCTTATCTATGGGAAGAGGAAGATGTATGACAAGGCAGTGTCCTATTATGAAAGAGCCATAAGAATACTGGAGCAGACAGCAAAGAGTGATGCATCTTTGTTTGAAAGACTGGCATTAGCCTACCATAACATGGGGACCGTTTATTCTGAAAGAGGTGAATTCAGAACTGCCCTGGTGCATTTTAATGCAAGTCTCTCTATAATGGAGAAGCATAAAATTCAAAATAAATCACTTCCGCTATCGACAATTGCCAAATGCTATGCAAAGCTTAATGACCGCCCTCTTGCGGAAGCTTATTTCAAAAGATGCCTTTCAACGGCAACAATAGAGCATGGGACCGGGTATTACAACCTTTATGAATTCCATGTTTTATATGCCGATTTTCTGAGTTCTGAGAAAAAGTATGCAGAGGCCCTGGCTATATACCGCAGGGTAATGCTCCATTTCCTGGAGACCTACGGTTCAAAGAATGCCAATACATCCGGTGGCTTCAGGAACCTTGGTGAATTGAAATTAAAAACCGGCGAATACGATTCATCCCTTTACTTCTACCAGAGATCCCTTATTTCGATAGTCGGTAATTTCAATGATGAAAATATTGAAACTAACCCCGGCATCGATTCATCGTTCTTAAATGTCAGGCTTCTTGAAAATCTGAAAGGTAAATCGAAGGTTCTCGAAGCGCTCGCAGCGACACGGAGATCACCCGATGAGCGGATCAGAACATTGAAAATGAGCCTCTCCACACTGGAACTGGCAATGGATCTTACTGATATCATGCGGAACAACTTCCCGACAGAAGAAAGTAAAATGTATATCTCTGAAATCGAGAAAGAAACCTATATATCCGGCATAAGGATCGCCTCTGTGCTGTATACCCTGACCGGAAGTGATTCTCTTCTTTCACGGATGTACGGGTTTGTCCAAAGATCAAAAGCTGCTGTTCTGCGAGATGAGATCATCAGCAACAAGCTGGTTTATTCTGCTACGCTTCCGGATTCGGTAATAGAAAAGGAACACAGGCTGGCGTCAAACATTGCCGGTTACAGGATGCTTATATACAATGAGGAGAACAGCGAGCGACCGGACAAAAGCAGGATAAACCTCTGGAAAGATGAAGCTTTCGAGATGAGCCGTCAGAAGGAAATTCTTGACAGGGTAATTACAGATGCAATTCCCGGTTATCCGGATCTCCCGGCAAAAACGACACCTCTTCCCCTGAAGGAGATAATGGGCAATCTTGAAAGGGATGAAATAATAATAGATTACTCGGTTTCAGGTTCATACAATGACGGAAAGAGGGATTTATTCATTTTTCTAATCGACAGGAGGCACTTGAAGTTTTACAGGTCTGAGACAGACTCGCTTTTTATTAAAAATGCACTGGTGCTCAGGAATACTTCAGATCCGTCGATCCGTTCGGGCAGGAAAGAATCCGGAAGCTATCTGTCTGCCCTTTTTTACATGTATAATACTCTTATACAACCAGTTGGCAAGGAATTGAAAAATAAAAGACTGATTATTATACCCGATGAAGAAATAAGCTGGCTTCCTTTCGAGGCATTCCTCACAAAGGAACCGGAAAGTAACAGTGTTGATTTTGACGGACTTCATTTTTTGATCTATGATCATTCGATCTCGCATGCATACTCATCCTCGCTGATACCGGTCCCATCGAGAGCGCAAAAGGAGCCGGTATATGCATTTTCCCCTTTTTATGAAAGCCAACAGCATAGTCCGCTCAGGGGCAGCATTAAAGAAATTGAATCGGTAAACAGCATCATGGGGGGGAAAGTATTCACAGGCGCCGCAGCGAGCCGTAACAAATTTATCAACTACATGAAGGAAAGCGTGATTTTTCACCTGGCCATGCATTCTCTTTATGACAGCACCAATTCGCTCTATTCATACCTTTTGTTTGACAGCAACGGAAGCGATTCATCAAAATTATACAATTACGAGATCAGCCTCGGAAGGATATCAACGCCCATGATTGTCCTGAGCTCATGTAATTCAGGAGCCGGAACGCTGAACAGGAGCGAGGGCCTGATGAGTATTGCCAGAAGCTTCATCCTCGCGGGGGCTTCCTCTGTAGTAAGGACTGCCTGGGAGGTAAATGATGATTCCGGTTCCGAAATTGTCACCCGGTTCTATTATTATCTTTCAAGAGGTTACAGCAAGGACAGGGCGCTAAGGCTGGCTAAAATTGATTTTATCGAAAAAGCACCACCTTCATTCCGTGATCCATATTACTGGGCAGCTTACGAAGTACTGGGCGACAATTCACCTGTAAGGCACGGCAAAGGCAAAATTGTAACATTTGTTACAATTCCGTTATTATTGATGATTGCAGGAGTTTATCTTTATTTAAGACGCCGCAGAATTTCAGCTGCCCGTTTGCTGTAGAATCCCTCAGTGCCGGCAAGAGCCCCGAAGTACTTTGCAGACTCAGGCTTATTCCCTTTTTTCAGCCAGGCAAGACCGAGATACCACCTGGTTTCCTTAAAATATGCATCCTGCTGTTGGGCGGCCTGTTCAAGGGCTGAAATTGCCTGGTCGGTATTATTGTTTTCGAGCTCTGACAATCCCAGATAAAATAACGATGCACTGTTCTCATTCAATGCCTGCCGGAATGAAGCAGCCGCTTCAGGGTACATGGAGGCCTTATAATAATCAATGGCCTGCTCAAAATTTGCCTGGACTGAACTATTCCCTCTTGTAACGGACGTCATAGCAGGGAATGATTCATAGTATTTGCTGAATAACCGTTCAGGGGATGATGATGGAGCAAGAGCAGCGAAAAAGATCATTATGCCGATCAATGCTGCGGCCGCCATGTAAGCAACGCGACGCAAAGGAACAATTTTCGGCCGGGATGTTTTTTCCCCGACAGGTGCTGCATTCAATGAATCAGATATGAAGCTTCTTCGTTCTTCATCTTCAGGTGACAGCTTTGCCTCTGACTGTTTTTTCTGATGCCACTCATTTACCCATTCAACAGACAACAGATCGATGTCGCTTTGCCTGAATTCGATCTTTATATCCTTAAAATCTTCAGGATTGAATGTGTTGCGCGACAGGGAATCCTGTACAAATTTCCTGTCGCTTTCAGATTTCCTGCTTTCCTGATGGTTTTTTGCAATTGCGGAGCTGACATGAGCCCTGGTTTCCTCAAGAAAAGGATCAGAGCATATCTCTTCAAAGTCGGCGAGAGCGCGCATATGCACTTTTATCATGTCATTATTTAAATTTCCGGATTGCATCTCATCATCTTTTTATCATACAATTCTGGCGTCAGCTTCACTTTACAACAGCTTTTACTACATATTCGGATTTTACTATATTAATGTATCCGGGATGCTCTTTTACCCTGCGGGCAAAATCATTTTGCGCTTCCCATTTCTTTTTTCTTACATATCCGTATGTATACCCAAGCCTTTCTGCAATTTCCTGGGCAGATACATCCTGCCAGTAGAGATTAAGGATGTTCCTGCTTGCTTCATCGAGGGTTTCATAAACCTCTTTGAAAATATCATCGTAAAGCTTGCGGTCGATTGCTTCGGAAATGTCTTTCTCAACTGCAGGTTCATTATTTTTTGCACGGTAATTTGATGCCGCCTTTCTTTTGTCAAGAACGGTTTTCCAGAGGTTTTCGCAGACACAGTATAAATATGTCTTGAATTTGCACTGTAGGACAAAGTCAGGATCATCTATCTTTTCAAGCATTATTACGAGCCCGTCCTGGAAAACATCCTGTGCATCTTCAGATGAACCACCATTCTGAAATACCATCATCCTGATGAGAGGCAGGTACCTTTCGGAAAGATACCTGACAACGTAGCTTTGACGTTTCCTGAGACAATCAATTATCTCTATGTCGCTGAATTCTCTCAATTAGGATCTAAGTTTTATTGCAGTATGGAGGTAGCGTATTCTAACAAAATTAAATAAAAATCATTAAGAAGCAAGAAGATGAAAAATTTTTTAAAAATTTTCTCAAAAACAGGGTAACAAAACAGGGGCATTTCCTATTAAGCAATAAAAATGAACCTGGAACTATGAGTGATTTCAGGTTAAGTTGTTGTTTCACAATGGTCTGTCGTTTTTACGGGGGAAACGACGGAATTATGTTTTATTTAAAAGGGGATGAAGATGCCTGTTGAAAAGAATGTACGCGAAGATCTGATGAGTAAACCTGATCCGTCGGGAACGGTTCAGAAAAAAATTGCACTCGTATCAGGAATTACCGATCGCTTATACCGTCTTATAGAGAAGGACGAGGGTGTTCCTTTCCACCTGGTCTATGACAATGAGTCTGGAAGCGGACACTATTTATTTATTGGAGAAGGGATCAGGGATATTACCGGGTTCGAACCGGGTAGTTTCACGGAAAGGACACTAAATGACATTACCAGGGAAGTTGTGCCCTTATCGGAAAATGTGCCGGCCGATAATTGCATGCTGAGAAATTTGATTCTGCAGGGCGAAATACAGGAGTACAGGATTGAAAGGTGCATAGTGTCCAGGTCGGGAGAACGAAAATGGATAAGGGAAACTGCCGTCCAGCATGCAGAATCAGGTTTTGTGACAGGACTGATCGGCATCTATCATGATATCACGGAGAAAAAAAAATACAGCATCAAGCTCGAAAATGCAATCAGAGAAGCCTCGGAATCAGAACGTTTGAAGAATAATTTCCTGCAGAACATATCACATGAAGTCAGGACTCCGCTGAATGCAATTGTGGGATTTTCAGCCATGCTTAGCGAACCGGAGCTGGATTATGGAAAAAAGGTGGAATTTGCCAGGATGATAAACACGAGCACAGATGAGCTTCTTAACATAATGGAGAATATTATCGAAATTTCACGAATAGATGCAGGATCAGAAGAGATCACTGTAAAAGATGTGAAACCCTCTGAGCTTCTGAATAAAATATATAAGACCTTTTATAATAAGGCGCTTGAAAATAATATATCGCTTGAATGCTCCATCCCCCCGGATTCTGAAATTTCTATCCCGACAGACGGGTACAAGCTGTTCCAGGTGATCTATAACCTGACAGGCAATGCCATTAAATTCACACAAGAAGGAAAAGTTGAATTCGGCTATAATATCCTTGGGAACAATATCGAATTCTATGTGTCTGATACCGGCATAGGAATCTCAGACCACGACAAGCCCAAAATATTCAACAAATTTTACCAGGCAGACTCTGGTTCGACAAGGAGATACGCCGGAACAGGGCTCGGATTAACAATCGCCAAAGCCTATGCGGAAATGCTTGGAGGCTCATTAAGCTTCCAATCCTCAGAGGGTGAAGGCTCCGTATTCAGGTTTACCCTTCCGTTTTAAGGATCAGACTGTTTCAATTCGTATCTTTGTCCTCCAAATTGTAAATATGGAGAACGAAAATATATTATACAGCAAAGCATTCCGGTTAAGCATCTTCACAATAGGCTATAATATCATAGAGGGAGTTGTGTCGGCCTTTTTCGGTTACCAGGATGACACCCTGGCATTATTCGGATTCGGGCTCGACAGCTTTATTGAAGTACTGTCCGGGACAGGCGTCCTTCTGATGATTGTAAGGATGAGAAGAAACCCGCTTGCAGCGCGTTACAGGTTCGAGATCACAGCCCTCAGGATCACAGGTATTGCTTTTTACCTTCTCGCAACAGGGCTTTTTGCCGGTATTGTGATGAACATAATAAATGACAGGAAGCCTGAGACAACTTTCCCGGGAATCGTTATATCTGTCCTTTCAATCATTGTGATGATATGGCTTATGAACGCCAAGATGAAAGTCGGAAAGAAACTCGATTCCGAACCGATAATCTGCGACAGTCACTGCACTCGGATGTGTGTTTACATGTCAGTTGTGTTGCTGATCTCAAGCCTGATCTATGAGCTCACCGGTTTTAAATACGCTGATTCAATAGGAGCGGCCGGCCTGGTATGGCTTTCGGTGCTGGAAGGGAAAGAGGCTCTGGAAAAAGCCGGTGCAAAGTTTGCACTTTAACCTGATTTATTACATTTACAGGTGAAAGATTTTTCATCGATGCTGCTGCCGGAAAGATTCAGGAAAGAAAGGGAAAAGGAGAATCAGGACATACCTGAAGAGGCCGGGAAAACCCAGGGTGAAAACGCTCCCGAAGATAAAGACGAAGAAGCAGGAAGCTTCCTTGATGTAATCGAACGGATTGCAAGACAGCAGAATGCTCTGCAGTCAGCCGGGCAGCAATTTGAAGAAAAAGACCTCAGCAATATGTCTCCCGGCGATTTCCCTGATGTGGAAATCACCGGTCCGATGGACACCAAAATGCGTGAGCTTGCAGAAATTGTTCATTCCATCGAGAACCGTGTTCTTGTCAGTCCGTCAGTAGAGCTAAAGAAATCATATAAAATAAATTACAGGGATCAGCTGAACCCTGCACAGCTTGCAGCTGTAACGACTATCAACGGCCCTCTGCTCGTCATTGCCGGCGCAGGCAGCGGCAAAACACGCGTAATAGTTCATCGTGTCGCCTTCATGATTGAAAACAGTATTGATCCCAACGAAATACTGCTGCTGACATTCACGAGGAAAGCTGCTGCCGAGATGCTCGGCAGGGTGCAGCACCTTTTACAGAACGAGAGTGCCACAAAAGTGTACGGCGGAACATTCCATTCATTCGCGAACTATGTCCTGAGGAAATATTCTGCCCTGCTTGGCATCCCTCCGAATTTCACGATAATCGATTCCGAGGATTCAGCCGATACGATAGACCTGATCAGGTCTGAGCTAAAGATTGATAAGAAAGAAAAAGCTTTTCCGAAGAAAAACCGCCTCCAGGAAATATTTTCATCCGCAAGGAACAGGAATATTCCGATCAGGGATGTAATATTCAATGATTTCAGCGGTCTTAAGGAATTCATCGAGCAGATTGAGCTCATTTACATCGGGTACGTAAAATATAAAAAAACATGCAGGATCTTTGATTATGATGACCTGATGGAAGTGCTGAGGGATTCACTTCGCGATAATAATGTTTTCAGAAGCCGAATGAATGAAAAGTTCCGGTATGTAATGGTGGATGAATACCAGGATACTAATATCATTCAGAAGGAGATTACCGAATACCTTGCCGGAGAATACGGGAATATCATGGTCGTGGGCGACGACTCACAGAGCATCTATTCTTTCAGGGGAGCGAATTACGAGAACATTCTCCGTTTTCCCCAGAAGTATCCCGATTGCAGGGTAATTAAAATCGAGGAGAATTACCGGAGCAACCAGAAGATACTCGATTTTACGAACCAGATAATCGAAAATGCCCGCATCGGCTACAGGAAGCAGCTTTACTCAAGCATTCCTTATACAGAGCTGCCGGTGGTAAGGAAATTCTATGACCAGCAGGCTGAAGCTGCTTTCATTGTCGACAGGATCCTCGATTACCGCGAAAAAGGAATATCCCTTAACCAGGTGGCTGTTCTGGTCCGTGCATTCTGGCATGCCCGGTACATTGAAACTGAGCTGAACAGGAGAAGCATTCCTTATGTTGCTGTGGGCGGTCTTGCATTCAACGAAAGGAAGCACGTCAAGGATGTGATCTCCTACCTGAGGCTCGTTCTAAATCCATATGATGCAGTGGCATGGCACAGGGTGCTCAGGTACCTTCCGGGTGTCGGAATGGTCACTGCAGGGAAGATAATCCAGGCTATTGTTTCAGGGAAAGAACCGGAAACCTTTTTCAGCAAAACCAAATTTGCAGAAGGCCTCCATGCCCTGCTCGTTATGATCAGGAATGCTTCTGAAGTGCATGGAATACCTCAGAAAGTTGAAATAGTAAAAGAGTACTATCTTCCCATACTCAGGTCAGCAGAACCTGACTTCCAGGTGAGGATACTCGATATCAATGTACTTATCGAGCTTGCATCGGGATATGAATCACTGGATAAGTTCCTTACGGATTTCGCACTCGATCCGCCGTCAAAAAAGTTCGGGACCAAAACAGTTCCGCTTATCGATGAATCTGAAGACAAGCCGCTTACGATATCCACGATCCACTCGGCAAAAGGACTCGAATGGTATGCTGTTTTCATCCCGCACGCACTCGACGGGTTGATACCATCGGTGAGGTCAGTCAGCAACCTCGAGGAGATTGAAGAAGAAAGGAGGCTTTTTTATGTGGCATGCAGTAGGGCGAAGCAGGACCTCATAATAACGATGCCTTCATATGTTTCCAATTATAATGCTTTCCTTTCTTATCCGAGCAGGTTCCTTGTCGAGATAAGCAGGGACAAGTTCAGCTTCAGGTGAGAAGAAAGAAATAAACAAAGCCTCTCTGCTGATTGTTGAACAGGTGAACTTCATTAAAACAATCAGCCATGACAAAAGAATTCTGGGTAAACCTTCCCGTAAAGGACCTGAAGAGATCGAAAGACTTTTTCACAAAGCTTGGTTTTACGTTCAAACCGCTTCCCGGTGACCGGGAGGATGGCGCATGCCTTATCCTTGGCACCAAAAGCGTATACGTGATGATGTTCGAAGAAAAAATTTTCAGAAGCTTCACTGACACGAACATTACCGACACTTCAAAAAGCAATGAAGTCCTTTTTTCAATTGATGCGGAAAATACCGACGAAGTGAACATTCTCGCCGAGAGAGTAAAGAAGGCAGGCGGAAAGGTCCTTGCCGGACCCGCTGAAAAAGACGGGTGGATGTACGGGTTCGGCTTTAGCGACCCCGACGGTCATCTCTGGAATGTTCTTTATATGGAACCATCATCTGCAGATCAGGCTGAATCCGAAGAGGAAAGTGATATGGATTCCGAAAGGCCGTCCGAACAGGAAAGCGGCACTCCTCAGCAGAAGCAGGAGATGCAGGTGCCGTAAAGGCTAAAGGTTAAAGGCAAAGGATATATTTTCCAGGTGCCAGTCCGGCGTTGCATGCAACGCCGCTACAAATTACATTATGATATAAGTAGAGCGATTTGTAATCCATGTTGGTTGGCGCGGATTTGTAATTATTTGTAATCCGTGCCATAAATTACCGGTATTGTGACGCATGGTTATACTTATCATATTCCCTGTATACCAATGCATTGATTGAGTCTTTGTTGCTGAAAAGATGTTTTTCTAGATTGTACAGGAGCCTGTTTTCACCCTGCAGGATGGCTATCACGTGTTTTTCTTTTTCATTCCTGAAATAAGGCCGTGTCAGACCTATCTTCTCTTTTTTCCAGGGTGAGTCCATGGTGAGCCCGGAAATGACAATATGAAACTGCTTTTTTTTCAGACCCTTTAATATTACCTGTTCAGGCCCGTTTTTCCAGATGATCTTCATGCCATTCGCTTCTGCAAATTTCCTGACAAGTTCCACTTCTATACCATAAACGGAATCGCCCGAGACCATGACCCATGGTGGATTTACCGCATAACCCACTTTCAGACCGGTACTGGATGCTTTGCGAAATGAATCTTCAGGATCTGCAGGTATGTTCCGGCATTCGGTAAGCGTCAAAAAAATGAAAAGGAAAATAAAGGAGTACTTCATCTTAAAGATCATGATCAACATCCCCCTGTATACAGAAAATAATACCTGATCATTTAACAAACTTTGTAAAGCCTTGTTTAACAATTGTCTGTCTAATCAGCAAACATCTTTAGAATGAATGAAGAAAGCATAATGGCCTGGCCAGGTCAACCTTATCCTCTTGGTGCTACTTATGACGGCATAGGCGTGAATTTTGCACTTTTTGCAGAGCATGCTGAAGCAGTGGACCTGTGTCTTTTTGATGATGAAGGAAATGAAAAAAAAATCAAGATAAACGAAAGAACCCATAACAGCTGGCATATTTATCTTCCGGGAATAAAGCCGGGACAGCTATATGGCTACCGGGTACACGGCATTTTCAATCCCGATGAGGGGCAGCGTTTCAATTCGAATAAGCTCCTCATTGATCCTTATGCGTATTCAATAAACGGCACCATCAACTGGAACGATGCACTCTTTCCGTATGAGATGACCAATCCTGAACAGGATCTTTCCTTCAGTAAATCGAACAGTGCGCCATTTCTGCCCAAGAGCATGGTTATTGACAAGGTTTTTGACTGGCAGGGTGACACAAGGCTGAATATTCCGCTTCACAAGACCGTAATATACGAACTCCATGTAAAGGGATTTACACACTTGGCGCCCCACATACCAAAAACTATCAGGGGAACATACGCGGGACTGGCTCACCAGAAGTCGATAGATTATTTTAAGAAGCTTGGAATAAATGCCGTGGAGCTTATGCCAATACATCAGTTCGTGGCCGACAGGCACCTGGTAGACAGGGGCCTGACAAACTACTGGGGCTACAATTCAATTGGCTTCTTTGCTCCGGATCACAGGTATGCTTCGAAAAAGGGCACTCATGTGTCTGAATTCAAACAGATGGTCAAGACGTTGCACAGGGCAGGCATTGAAGTGATTCTCGATGTTGTTTACAACCATACTGCAGAAGGAAATCATATGGGACCCACCCTGAGTTTCAGGGGGATTGATAATCTTTCCTACTACAGGCTTCTCGATGACAATAAAAGATTTTACAAAGATTATACCGGCACAGGTAATACTCTGAATACGATACACCCTACAGTGCTAAGGCTTATCATGGACAGCCTCAGATACTGGGTGATCGACATGCATGTGGACGGTTTCAGGTTTGATCTTGCCACTGTTCTGGCTCGCGAATTTCATGATGTTGATAAATGGGGATCGTTTTTTGACGTGCTGCATCAGGATCCTGTTCTTTCGCAGGTAAAGCTCATTGCCGAGCCGTGGGATGTGGGTGAAAATGGTTTTCACGTTGGAAATTTCCCACCCGAATGGATGGAATGGAATGCCAAGTACCGCGACTGCATGAGGGAATTCTGGAAAGGAGATGAAGCGACACTGCCTGAATTTGCAAACCGGTTCACGGGCAGCTCTGATCTCTACCTCGATAACTGGCGCACACCGGTTGCGAGCATTAATTTCATCACAGCTCATGATGGTTTTACATTGATGGATCTGGTTTCCTATAATGAGAAGCACAATGAAGCGAATGGTGATGATAATAAGGACGGTGAAAACAATAACCGCTCCTGGAACTGCGGAGCCGAGGGGCCTACTGATGATGAAGAGATCAATAAGCTGAGGAAAAGGCAGATACGGAATTTTCTTACAACACTGTTCCTTTCACAGGGTGTGCCGATGCTGGTTGCAGGTGATGAAATGGGACGGACCCAGCAGGGAAACAATAATGCATATTGCCAGGATAATGATATATCATGGATAAACTGGGATGCAAAAGATGAACAGCTCATGGAATTTTCAGCAGGGCTGATAAATTTCAGGCTTGCTCACCCTGCTTTCTGCAGGAACAAATGGTTTCAGCATAAATCTATAAAAGGTATAAAGGATATAGAATGGTTTCTGCCTGAGGGCACGACCATGAGTGATGAGCACTGGAACGAATCAATGGCCAAATCGCTGGGAGTTTTCCTTTCGGGAGATCACATCGGCGCACAGGATGAGCATGGCGACGTAATTACAGACGATTCGTTCTTTGTAATTTTCAATTCAAATCATGAATCTGTGGTATTTACGATTCCCGATAAGACCTGGGGAGAGCAATGGTTCAAGATACTCGATACAAATGATGGTTTCTTTAATGCAGAAACAGAAGAATTTATATTGAGCCCGGGAGAACATATTGAAGCGGCGGCCAGATCCGTTACACTTTTAACAAACAAAAGAAAACGCACAGGTGAAAGTTGAACTTGACAGGCGTACAATCGGATTGAACTTTGCAGACGGCAAGGCAGAATTCTGCCTCTGGTCGCCCGGAGCGGAGAGTGTCCAACTGATAATAAATGGAGAAATACAGCTCGAGGCATCTTCCGGACAGAAAGGCGATTGGAAGCTGTCAAGCGACATAATCAGGCAAGGCGATCTTTACCAGGTAAAACTCAACGGAGACAAAGTACTGCCGGATCCTGCTTCACTATGCCAGCCGGAAGGTGTTCATGGGCCTTCACAGGCTATTGATCTCAGGGCTTATTCATGGCATGATGAATCATGGACCGGGCTGGAAGAAGAAAATATCTTTTATGAGCTTCACACAGGTACTTTCTCAGCTGCAGGCACATTTAAAGGCATTTCAGACAGGCTCGGGTACCTTAACGATCTCGGAATTAACACTATCGAGATAATGCCTGTGGCACAGTTCCCGGGTGAAAGGAACTGGGGCTACGACGGGGTTTATCCCTTCGCTGTCCAGTACTCATATGGCGGGGCTGCAGGACTGCAGAAGCTGGTGGATGACTGCCATCAGCATGGGTTGGCTATTGTCCTGGATGTTGTGTACAACCACCTGGGTCCGGAGGGTAATTACCTGGAAGAGTTCGGTCCCTATTTTACCGATCAGTACCGGACACCCTGGGGTAAAGCCATAAATCTCGACAGCTATTGGAGCGATGGCGTAAGACAATTTTTCATTGAGAATATGCTGATGTGGTTCCGAGATTTCCATATTGATGGCCTGCGCCTCGATGCAGTCCATGCAATAAAGGACCTCAGCGCAAGGCATTTCATACGTGAACTGAGAGAACATGCTGATGAGCTCGCAAATATAACAGGTCGCAAATACATGCTTATAGGGGAAACAGACCTGAACGATACCAGGTTCATCAATCCTCCGGCAATAGGAGGTTTTGGTCTGGACAAGCAATGGTGCGATGAGTTTCACCATGCCCTGCATGCTTTCATCACAGGCGAAAGAAATGGATATTACGCTGATTTCGGTGAGCTTTCTCAAATTGTAAAAGCATTCAACAGCGCTTATGTCTATGATGGTATCTGGTCTGAACACAGGAAACGCACTTTCGGGAGCAGCGCCGACGGGATCCCGGGCAGCAAATTTGTTGTTTTCATCCAGAACCATGATCACATCGGAAACAGGATGCTTGGAGACAGGATAGGTGCGACACTCGATCCCGAGCAACTGAAACTCCTGGCCGGAGCCATGTTCGTGAGCCCTTACATACCTCTCATTTTTATGGGGGAGGAATATAATGAGGAAAATCCTTTTCTATATTTCACCAGCCATACCGATAAGGTGCTTGCCGAAGCAGTGTCAAAGGGCAGAAAAGAAGAATTTCCTGAATTCATGAGCTCCGGGGAATTCCCTGAACCACAGTCTGAAGATGTTTATGAAAGATCATCACTTACATTCGATATAAATGACAAAAAGAAACATCTTTTCGAATTTTACAGGGAGCTGATCCGCCTGAAGAAAAGGCATCCCCTGTTAAATAATTACAACCGTGGAAATTTCAGGGCTTCAGGCGAAGGTGAAAAGGCAATCCTCATAAACAACAAAATCGGTCAGGATCACCTCGCAGCGGTACTTAATTTCAATTCTGAAGATCTCAGGATCAGCCTGCCACAGGTGCGGGACTGGCACGTAATAATCAATTCTGCAGCACAGAAATGGGGGGGCCATTCTCAAAACGAAGGACCTGAATACGACAATAATCTTCTGATAGTTAAACCTTCATCAATAATCATCTTTTCAAACATTCCGGCAAATCCTTAAAAACTCCATTATATATGTTTTATCCTGCTTCAACCTACCGGATCCAGTTCAATAAGGATTTTACCTTTAATGACTTCCTGAAAGACAAAGAATATTTCTTCATGCTTCATCCCTCAGCCGTTTATGCAAGCCCCGTACTGGAAGCAGCCCCGGGCAGCAACCATGGTTATGATGTGACAAATCCCGGCAGGATAAATCCTGAAATCGGCACAATGTCCGAATACACCAGGCTTAACGGGGAGCTGGCATCAAACGGAATCGGGTGGATACAGGATATCGTGCCCAACCACATGGCATTTCACAATAATAATGCAAGGCTGACTGACGTCCTCGAAAAAGGCAAAGCATCGAAATACGCATCTTTCTTTGACATTGATTTTTCGCATCCTGAACTTGAAGATAAGGTCATTGTTCCATTTCTCGGGAAGCCACTTCAGCAATGTCTTGCTGATCATGAAATTATAACAGAATGGAAGGATGGAAATTTCCGTTTCAGGTACTACGATTATATTTTTCCGTTCAGCTATGAATCCTTCAGGGAACTGATGCTCATTAAAAAGGCCTTTATGCCCGGTGAGTTTGCCTCAATCCTTCAGAAGTACAATATTGAAGGGTATCCGGCCCCGGAATTCCTTAATAATGAATGGACCGGACTGAAATCCGCGGCCCGTAGTCATTATGAAAAATCATCAGCCTTCAGGGATTTTATCAGTAATGCCGCAGACTCGATAAATTCAGATCCTGAGCTTGCTGCAAAATTGCTTCAGATGCAACATTACAGGCTTGCTTACTGGAGAGAATCGGGAAACATCATGAATTACCGGAGGTTTTTTACAGTAAACGGACTGATCTGCCTTAATATTGATGATGATAAAGTTTTCGACGAGTATCATGACTTTATCAGGCAGGAGATTGAAAGCAAAAGAGTAAGGGGATTGAGGGTAGACCATATTGACGGGTTGAAGAAGCCTGAATATTACCTTGAAAAATTACGGCTGCTTGCAGGCGATGACGTTTATATTGTCATTGAAAAAATTCTTGAGGCTGATGAAAAGCTTCCGTTGAATTTTCCAATACAGGGCACCTCAGGATATGATTATCTCTCTGTTGTAAACAACCTCCTGACAAAAAAAACTAACTATAAGAAGCTGAAACAGTTTTACCGTGACTTCACCGGGATAAAAGATGATGTCGCTGAGATAATTTACAATAAGAAGAAATCAATCCTGACTGAAAGCATGAATGGCGAGCTTGAGAATCTGGCGAGGATGTTCGATGAATCAGGTTTTGTCACATATGATGCGGATGTGACGAGGGAGATGATCAAAGAGGCCATAGGTGAATTCCTTGTTGCTTTCCCGGTCTATAAATTGTATTCCGATTCATTTCCGCTGCCAAAGAATGAAGCTGAAGTCATTGTTAATGTTTTTACAAAAGCCCGGAACAGGTATCCGTATCTTCATAAACCGTTTGACATTCTCGAGGATCTTTTTCTTGAGCATGATCATGATGAAGCAAGAAGAATCAAAGCTCTGAACTTCTGGCTGAGATGCCTCCAGTTCACCGGTCCCCTGATGGCCAAGGGAGTTGAGGACACCGTAATGTATTATTATAATTACTTTATTGCTCACAATGAAGTTGGTGATAATCCCGGCTCGGAGGGCATAACAGCGGAGGATTACCACCACCTTATGCAGGAGAAGAGAAGGTACTGGCCGGGGAGCATGAATGCCACTTCGACACACGATACAAAGAGGGGAGAGGATGTCCGGGCAAGGCTTAATGTGATAAGCGAGATCCCGGAAGAATGGATAAGAAGCGTACGTGAATGGCAAAAGATAAATGCATCCGGAAAGATCGCTTCAGGTGCAAAGACCGCACCAGATCCGAATGAGGAATATTTCATCTACCAGACGCTTGCAGGGACATTCCCGATGGATGGGAACGTTACGGAAGACTATTCCAAAAGAGTCGGCGAATATCTTTTAAAGTCTCTTAAGGAGGCAAAGACCAACAGCAACTGGCTCGATCCTGACACCGATTATGAAAAGGCTGTAACGGATTTCACCTCCGCGATCCTTCAGGAAGGCAGTAAATTCCTGAAGAGTTTTCTTCCTCTTCAGAAGAAACTGGCAACATATGGAATTATTAACTCATTATCACAATTGATGTTGAAAGTGACAAGCCCCGGGATCCCTGATTTTTACCAGGGAACCGAGCTGTGGGATCTTTCAATGGTGGATCCTGATAACAGGAGGCCTGTCGATTATGCAGGAAGGCTCCGCATGCTTAAGGAAATTGATGAGATGAAGATCAGGGATCCTGAGAATTTCATTGGCACGATGAAGGGAAGTTATTTTGACGGAAGGCTAAAGCTGTGGATGACTTACGAACTCCTGAGGGAAAGAGAAAATGATCCAGGGCTGTTTCTGCATGGGAGCTATGTCCCCCTGGAAACTGCCGGGAAATACAAGGACAATGTTATCGCCTATGCAAGAACAAAAGGTTCAAAATGGTTCATCGTAATTGTTCCGCTTTACCTGGCAGCTGCAGATAAAGATTCAAGATTTGCAAAGATACATGAGTTCGACTGGAAGGATACTTCCGTCATGCTGCCTGAAATGGCTCCGGCATCGTGGTCTGTTTTCAACGGGTCGAAGGTGAAAGTAACCGGGAAAATATCCCTTTCCGCAGTGATGAAGTTTCCATGCCCGGTTTTTCTGAAAGGAGGGAACGATCATCAATCAAGGTTTGCGGGAGTACTCTCTCATATCTCATCGTTGCCGGGTGAATACGGAACAGGCGATCTTGGGGAAACAGCTTACCGGTTTGCCCATATTCTGAAACAGAATGGACAGTCTTTCTGGCAGATATTGCCATTCAACCCTGTTGGTGAGGGATATGCATTCTCTCCGTACAGCTCCATATCGGCTTTCGCCGGGAATACAATGTTCATCAGTCCTGATCTGCTCGTACAATCTGGTTATATCAATGAAAAGAGCCTGAATACCGTTGCTTTTGAAGAAAGCGGCAGGACGGATTTTATCCGTGCAATCAATTTCAGGCGCATAATTTCCGATGATGCTTTTGCAGATTTCTTTCTCCGGAACAGGCCCCTTCACTACGCCAGGTTCAAAAAATTCTGTGAGAATGAAGAATACTGGCTTAACGACTTTGCCCTGTTCAGCGTTATCAGGCAGGAGAATAAAAACCTGCCATGGGTGGAGTGGCCTGTGAAGCTTAAAAACAGGGATGTGGAATCGCTAAATGAGATTCAGGCGAAATATGAAAGTGAAATAAAGAAGATCAAATTAATGCAGTTCATGTTCCAGGAACAATGGCTGTCCCTGAAACGCTATTGCAATGCTGTCGGTATCAGGTTAATAGGGGATATGTCGTTTTACGTGAACTATGACAGCGCCGATGTATGGTCACACCCCGGATACTTCAGGCTGGACAGGAATAAGGCGCCTGTAAAGGTGGCAGGAGTTCCTCCTGATTATTTCAGCAGTACGGGCCAGTTGTGGAACATGCCGGTTTACAGCTGGAGCAGGTTGAAGAAAGACGGGTATGAATGGTGGCTCAGGCGGATCAAAAGGAATCTCGATTTGAGCGATCTCGTGAGATTTGATCATTTCCGCGCTTTCTCCGAATACTGGGAAGTTCCGTATGGTGAGACGACTGCTGAGAAAGGAGAATGGGTTACCGGACCGGCTTACGATTTTTTCAAAAAGGTCAGATCAGTATTTCCTTCGATGCCTTTTATTGCCGAGGACCTTGGCACAATAGATGAAAAAGTGTACAGCCTGAGGGATGATTTCGCTCTTCCTGGCATGGTGGTTCTGCAGTTTGCTTTCGGAGACGATGTTTCAAGATCTGCTTATGCTCCTCACTACCATACTTACAACAGTATTGTTTATACCGGCACCCATGACAATAATACGACCCGCGGATGGTTTGCAAAAGATCTTACCGACTGGAACAGGCTGGACTTAATTGAATACCTCGGGTACCCGGTTTCAGAGGAAACGTGCAATGAGGATTTCATCAGGATGGCTTACAAGTCGGTTGCAAAAATCGCAATTATCCCGGTCCAGGACCTGCTCGGGCTTGATGAAACAGGAAGGCTGAACATGCCTTCAACTTCGGAGAACAACTGGGACTGGAAGATGAAAAAAGCGGACCTTGATAAAATATTTTCAGACAAGATCCGGAGGATGGTGAAGCTGTACGGACGAATATAAGATTTGCGTCCTCTGCGGTTTCTTTGCGAACTTTGCGTTAAACTTCTTTTTCCTTCGGAGCTGAAACCTTTTCGAGAAGATAGACAATCGATTTGAACGATATCCCGGAATGCAGACTAAGCCCTATCTCACACGTCCTGCTGTTGGAATATCCTTCGGTGCAATGCTCAGGGATCTGCTTTTTGAGGTTTCTCAGGCCATGCCGGTTCAGCTCCGGAAAGGTGAATCCCCTGTCGCCCGCAAAGCCGCAGCAGTTCGCATCAGCAACTACAACCTTCCCTGCACATAAGCCTGCAAGTTCAGTGAGTTTTTTATCAAGTCCCATTTTTTTCATGCTGCAAACAGGAAAAACGGTAACAGTCTCCTCCGACTGCTTAATATGAAGATGAGGTACAAGGTACTCCAGGCTAAATTCGACCGGTTCAAATAATCGCAGGGCAGGATTCAGGTTTTCCCTCATAGTAAAAAGACATGGGCTCATCTCGCACAAAACAGGATATTCGCCATTATTGCTTGCTTTCATCAGGGCAGCTTCGAGCTCATCCGATTTCTTTCTGCCTGCATCGACATAGCCCTTGCTCATGAAGGCCATGCCGCAACAGAGATTGTCCATATTGTCGGGCCAGATGATCCGGTATCCTGCTTTCTCCAGAAGCTTTACCATTGTATCCGTGACCTGTTTTTCATCCCTGTATTCACGGGAAACGCCGAATGACCTGTTTATGCATGAAGGGAAATACACGACCTTTAAGCTGCTGACTGCCTGGATATTCTTATCCGTTCTGATCTTTGATGCGCCTGATGGCATATACGGGTTCCATGCCGGGATCCTGTTTGCGGATACTTTTCTTAATGCTGAGGCGATCGCACTGGTCATGGCGGCGCCAAAAATTTTATGAAAGAAGCTGACGGCTTTAAGCGAACCTCTTGCCAGCGAAGTCACCCGTTTCATATTACCGGATATGTAATCGGTAGCACCAGTATGACCTTCGGCATTTTCCTTGCGGATGCTCTTTATCAGCGTGCCGCAATCGATTTTTACAGGACATTCGAGAGCGCATAAGCCATCGGTCGCACAGGTCTGGTCACCTTCATATTTATACGATTGAGCCATTGATGCGGCAATGTGCGGTTGCAGTCCGGTCGATTTGAGCCATGCCATTTCGCGATGGACGACGATCCTCTGCCTGGGAGTGAGTGTCAGACCTGCAGAGACACACGACGGCTCACAGAAGCCGCATTCAGTGCATTTGTCAGTTATTTCGGACGAAATGCGTGGAGGCTTGAGATCTTTGAGGTGCGCCTGGCTGTCGTCGTTAAGGATCACCCCCGGATTAAGAATATTGCCTGGATCAAATATGTTTTTGATTTCCTTCATTAAGCTGTAAGCTTCCTTTCCCCATTCCATCTCCACGAAAGGGGCTATGTTGCGCCCGGTCCCATGCTCAGCTTTCAGTGATCCGTCATATTTGTTTACGACAAGATCCGCGACGGCAGACATAAGTTTTGAATATTTATCGACCTCTTCGGGGGTGCTGAAATCCTGATTGAAAACGAAATGAAGGTTTCCTTCCAGTGCATGGCCGAAGATTACGGCCTGCCTGTATCCGTTATTATCGAGAGCCGACCTGAGGTCAAGAGTTGCCTCTGCAAGTTTATGAACAGGGAAAGCAACGTCTTCGATGATCACCGTGGTACCTGATTTTCTCATTGCACCAACTGACGGAAAAAGGCCTTTCCTGATCTTCCACAATTTCTCGTACTCATTCTGAACTGAAGTAAACTGTACGCCTTGAACAGTCCTGGTATCCGCCAGGACTGCACAGATATGATCAGTTTTGGTAATCAGTTCATCAGGGTCGGAACCGGTTGTCTCAACAAGCAATGCACATGCCTTATCATCAAGGGAAGAAAGATACGCTGGCATTCCTTCCTGCATCTCGACCGATCTTAATCCGGTTCTGTCAATCAGCTCCACTGCAGAGACAGGAGTGGTTTTCAGTATTATCACAGCCTTGCATGCTGTTGCGATATTCGGGAAGATCATGAGCGAGCTTGCCCGGCATGGTTCATTCACCACTGTCCTGTAAGTTATTTCCGAAATGAAGCCAAGCGTCCCCTCGGAACCGATCATCAGGTGCTCGAGTATTTCAACAGGATCGGAAAAATCCACCAGGGCATTCAGGCTGTACCCTGTGGTGTTTTTCATTTTGTATTTTCGCCGGATCCTTTCTGCCAGTGCTTCATTTTTCTTTGCCGAAATGGCAAGCAAAGAAAGCTGGTCCAGCATATCCGGATTGGTGTTTCTGAATGATTCAACGGAATTTTTATCTCCTGTATCCAGAATCGAGCCGTCTGCAAAAACCACCCTGATCCCATTAACGGTTTTATAAGAATTCTGAGACACTCCGCAGCACATCCCGCTTGCATTGTTAGCTGCGATACCGCCAATCATGGCTGCATTTAGCGAAGCAGGGTCGGGCCCGATCTTCCTTCCATATCCGGAAAGTAATGAATTCGCCCGGCCTCCGGTTATGCCCGGCTGAAGAGTTATCTCCTGAGCATCTTCTCCAATTGAATATTTCTTCCAGTCATCGCCCGCAATCAGCAGAACGGAATCAGTGACCGCCTGGCCTGACAGGCTTGTTCCCGCTGCACGGAACGTGACAGGGATCCCGTATGAAGAACATTTCTTAAGTATGAATGAAACCTCTTCTTCATTTGCAGCTTTGACAACCATTTTTGGTATCAGCCTGTAAAAGCTTGCATCAGTTCCATATGCGAGTGTGTGAAGCGGATCGTGGAAGATCCGGCTTTTATTGATTCTTTTGACAAGAATCTCATATAGATCTTTGTACTTTCCAGAAAGCATTCCTTATGGCATTTCCTTTGTTTCCTTTGTGATGCCCTTTGCGCACCCTTCGCCTGCCCTTCCTGCTACCCCATACCCCCAGGGGGGCCCGCAAAGTCCCCCTTGGGGGATTTAGGGGTGAACCAGAGGGGAAAGCTGATTAAAATAGCTTCATATAGATATATGCACTTATTTACCTAATTTTGCATGTCAATTTAGTTAAAAAATATGGATAGCAAGCAGGGACCGGTGTATTCAAGGAATGTTGTGGAATTCGTCGCAGTCGCCAATGAATTCTGCAAATATGCCGAGCGTGCAGCCGAGCTGAAGGGAGAAGACCTGCTGAAGATTCTTCAGAGGATATTTCCGCTTATGTATATCAAGGCTTCGTTGCTTCCGGAGCTGGAGCCTGTATTTGAAGACGGCAACGAAAAGTTTGTCACAGAGGAAACCTGGATAAAGATACATGATACACTGAGATCAAAACTCGGGACTGCAGACGACTACCTTGAAGTATTCGACGAAAAGATCAGGGATACCGAAGGGCCTGTGACTTCAAGCATATCGGAGAACCTTGCAGACATCTACCAGGACGTTAAAGATTTCCTCCTGCTCTACCAGACAGGGACGGATGAAGTGATGAATGATGCCATATGGGAATGCAGGATGAATTTCGAGAACATATGGGGACAGAAGCTGCTGAACGGACTTAGAGCTATCCACAGGTTTATCTATTCAGGTGAAGAGATCGGGGAGTTGAAGGAAGATGATAATTCCGATGAGGACAGGGACACTTCTGACTGGATAATTTCAAAAAGACAAAAGGACTTCAGGGAAGATGGAGAATAGGAAATATCAGGAGTTAATAAGTCCCGAGGAAATATCAGCGCTGGAGTTATCCTGGTTCAGGGGCGAAATTGTTGTGGTGGATAACATGCAAACATTCAACAGGGTCTTTCCGCAGCTTCTCGGCCATGGCCTTCTTGGCTTTGACACCGAAACACGTCCCAACTTCAAAAAAGGGAAAAAGAATAAAGTATCACTGCTTCAGCTTTCGAACGATAAGCTTGCATGTCTTTTCAGGATAAATAAGATCGGTATTCCCGACAGGCTTGCAGACCTGCTTTCTGATCCGGGGGTCATCAAGGCGGGTGTCGCGATCCATGATGATATAAGATTTTTAAAGACCATCAGGAAGTTCAATCCTGAAGGTTTTGTCGATTTGCAGACCCTTGTCAAGGAGTTCGGCATTCAGTGCTCCGGACTGAAGAAACTGTGTGCAATTATATTGGGATTCAGGATATCCAAACGGCAGCAGGTAACAGACTGGGAAGCAGGGGAGCTGTCGGAGCCACAACAGATCTATGCAGCAACAGATGCATGGGTCTGTTATGAGATTTATAAGAAATTAACAAAATAAAACTCTGTGGTTCTCTGTGGTTCTCTGCACAGAGAAGGCACAGAGTTGCACAGAGGGAAAGATTACTTATGTCAGAACGAGTAAAAATTGTACTCAAATCCGGGAAGGAGCAGTCTGTCCGCAGGTATCATCCCTGGATATTTTCCGGAGCCATAAAAAAGATCTATGGCAATCCCGTTGAGGGTGATATTGTCGATGTTTTCGACAACAAGGATGCATTTCTTGCAACCGGGCATTATGCGCCCGGCTCAATTGCAGTTAGAATTCTCTCTTTTGAACAGGTCGAACCCGATATAAGTTTTTTCCGGAACAGGATAAAAGATGCACTGGCGTACAGGAGGGCAGCCGGCTTACTCACCGATCCGCAGCTGAATGTTTACAGGCTGATTCACGGGGAAGGTGATGGTCTCCCGGGGCTTATTGTGGATTATTATAATGGAGTGGCTGTCGTACAGATGCATTCCGTAGGATTTTACAGGATCAGAAAGGAGATTTCATCAGTGCTTGTGGAAGTACTTGGGGACCGGCTGACTTCAGTTTATGATAAAAGCGAAGGCACAATACCTCACATGGCAGGCTTTGATGTCAGGAATGAATTTCTGTATGGCAATTCCGGCCCTGTCACGGTAACCGAGAATGGCTATAAATTCCTGATCGACTGGACCACCGGCCAGAAAACAGGTTTTTTTATCGATCAGCGGGAGAACAGGAAATTGCTCCTGCAGTACACCGGTGAAAAAAAAGTCCTGAACATGTTCGGATATACAGGTGGCTTTTCCGTTTATGCCATGAAGAATGCAGATCTTGTCCATACAGTCGACAGCTCAGGCCAGGCCATCGATCTTGCAAATGAAAATATCAGGCTGAACTTCGGTGAGGACAAACGCCATGAAGCCTTCAAAACCGATGCTTTCATATTTCTTGAAGACATCAGGGATAAATACGATCTTATTATTCTTGATCCCCCTGCGTTTGCCAAGCATAATAATGTTCTCGCAAATGCACTGCAGGGTTATAAAAGGCTGAATCTGAAAGCAATCGAGCAGATCAGGCCTGGTGGTATAATCTTTACATTTTCGTGCTCGCAGGTGGTTTCAAGGGAGAATTTCCGGAAATCAGTGTTTGCAGCTGCTGCCAATACCGGGAGAAAGGTCAGGATACTTCACCAGATGAGCCAGCCTCCTGATCACCCTGTTAATATTTATCACCCTGAAAGCGAATATCTTAAAGGTCTTGTTTTATATGTTGAATAGTCTATGGCCACGAACAGGAATATTGCACTTGTTGCTAAGAAGCTGAGTCTTCACGAATGGCAGGTCGAGAACACGATCCGTCTTATGGACGGTGGTGCTACCATACCATTTATAAGCCGGTACAGGAAGGAGATGACAGGCAGCCTCGATGAAGTTCAGCTGATGCATATCAGGGAAGAGTATGACAAGCTGAACGAACTGGATGCGAGGAGGGAAGCGATAATCAAATCCATAGAGGAACAGGAAAAGATGACTGACGAGCTCCGTAAGAAGATCGACGCTGCCGTAACAATGACTGAGCTCGAGGATATCTATCTTCCCTACAGGCCAAAACGCCGGACCCGTGCCACAATTGCAAAGGAAAAAGGTCTTGAGCCGCTGGCAATCATTATAATGGAACAAAAGATTACTGACCCTGAGCTTAAGGCTGAAACATTCCTGAATGATGATGTTAAAAGTATTGATGAAGCCATAGCAGGCGCATCGGACATCATTGCAGAATGGATCAACGAGGATGAGAATGCCAGGAGGCAGCTCAGGCGTTTGTTTGACAGGGAAGCCGTTCTTTATTCAAAGGTTGTCAAAGGGAAAGAAGCTGAAGGAATCAAGTACAGCGATTATTTCGACTGGTCGGAACCTCTGAGAAAATGTCCTTCGCACAGGCTTCTTGCTATGAGAAGGGGTGAAGATGAAGGATTTTTGAGATTGTCGGTCGAACCCCGTGATGAAAATGCGATTGAAATACTGAGTTCCCTCTTCATTAAAGGAAGAAATGCTTCATCCGCGATAGTCGGAGCTGCAATCAAAGACAGCTGGAAACGCCTGCTCGGGCCATCCCTTGAAACAGAATTCAGGAGTATTTCCAAGGAGAAGGCTGATAATGAGGCAATTGTCGTGTTTACCGATAATCTTCGCCAGCTTCTTCTAGCCCCGCCGCTCGGGCAGAAAACTGTTCTGGCAATCGATCCGGGTTTCCGGACCGGCTGTAAGCTGGTGTGCCTCGATCCGCAGGGCACCCTGCTTCACAATGAAACAATCTATCCTCATCCGCCACAGAATGAGACAGCGAAATCGGTGAGGAAAATTCTCTCGCTTGTCAGCGCTTACAAGATCGAGGCAATCGCTATTGGAAATGGCACCGCGAGCCGCGAAACCGAGGATTTCATTAAAAAATGGGTAAGGTTCGAGACGGATGTCCAGGTATTTGTAGTGAGTGAAGCCGGGGCATCGGTTTACTCGGCATCTAAAACAGCAAGGGAGGAATTCCCTGATTATGATGTTACTGTCCGTGGATCTGTCTCCATCGGACGAAGGCTTATGGATCCGCTTGCCGAGCTGGTGAAGATAGATCCGAAATCAATAGGCGTTGGTCAGTACCAGCATGATGTCGATCAGCAAAAGCTTCAGAAATCGTTGGATGATGTCGTGGTAAGCTGCGTGAATGCCGTCGGCGTTGAAGTTAATACTGCCAGCAAGCACCTGCTTACCTATGTCTCGGGACTTGGGCCTCAGCTCGCACAGAATATTGTCGATTACAGGGCTGAAAACGGCCCGTTCAAATCCAGGAAAGAGCTGTTGAAAGTTAAGAGGATGGGAGAAAAGGCATTCGAGCAGAGCGCAGGATTCCTTAGAATACGAGGTGCATCAAATCCTCTCGATTCAAGTGCAGTCCACCCCGAGAGTTATTACGTAGTTGAAAAAATGTCAAAGGATCTCGGATGCGATGTAAAGGACCTGATGACGGACGAAAACAAACGGAAGCAGATCAGCCTGGAAAAATATATCACTCCCGTTACTGGTTTACCTACATTGAAGGATATAATCCAGGAGCTTGCAAAACCCGGAAGGGATCCGCGGTCGAAAATAAAGGAATTCAGGTTTGCCGACATTCATACCATGGAAGATGCATTGCCCGGAATGGTGGTCCCGGGGATTGTAACAAATGTTACAAAATTCGGAGCATTTGTGGATATCGGGATAAAGCAGGACGGGTTGGTGCACGTATCGAACCTGACCAATAAATTCGTCTCCGATCCTTCAACTGTCGTGAAGCTTCATCAGCATGTGATGGTGAAGATCATCGGGGTCGACATCGAAAGAAAAAGAGTCCAGCTTTCAATGAAGGATGTCGATCAGAAGATGAAGCTCGATTAAATCCGGTTGCGTCCTTTGCGTCTTCAGTTTTGCGTACTTTGCGTTTTGTTTTTATTTTTATTCTTCCTAAGAATCATAACCCTATGAAACGACTCAACCTCTTTCTTTACATCCTTCTCGCAGCTGCTCTGTTTTCCTGCACCACTGCTCCCAAGCCGCCAGTAGCAGAGAAAAATCCACATGATGTCTTCGACAAACGCATAGACAATTACTATTGGATGCGCCTCACAGACGATCAGAAAAATGCCGAAACACCCGATGAGCAGACGGCAAAGGTACTTGCCTATCTGAACGCCGAAAACGAATACACCAAAACTGTTCTCAAACATACCGAAGGTCTTCAGAAAACCTTATATGATGAGATCATTGGCAGGATGAAGAAAGATGATGAATCAGTTCCTTATCTGAAAGACGGTTTATATTACTATACAAAGTTTTCAGAAAAGAGCGAATATCCTGTTTATTACAGGAAGAAAGGCTCGCTCGATGCTGCTGAACAGGTTATCCTTGATGTCAACAAGCTTGCGGAAGGCAAAAGCTATTGTTCGGTGAACGGAGTTTCCGTAAGCCGCGACGGCAAGCTGCTGGCTTACGGGGTCGATTATGAGAGCAGGAGAAGATACACATTGAATTTTGTGGATATTGAGTCCGGCAATACGCTGCCTGAGAAAATCTCAAATACCACGGGGCAATGCATCTGGGCAGCAGATAACAAGACCTGCTTCTACATCACAAAGGACAAAGAGACATTAAGGGAGGACAAGGTTTACAGGCATGTGCTGGGAACGTCGCCCGACAAGGATCAGATGGTATTCTTTGAAGCTGACGAAACTTTCAGCGTCTCACTGCAGGAGACAAAAAGCCGCAAGTATATTGTCATCAACTCTGACCAGACGCTTACAACCGAATGCCGTTACATTGATGCTTCAAAACCTGAAGGTGATTTCATAGTTTTTGAGCCAAGGAAAGTCAATCACGAATACAGCATAAACCATCTTGGAAATGAGTTTTTCATCAGGACGAATTCAGACAGCGCTTCAAATTTCAGGCTAATGGAAGCCCCGGAGAACAAGACTTCATTTGAAAACTGGAAGGAAGTGATTCCAAACAGGAAAGATGTCTTGCTTGAAGGATTCGAGCTGTTTGACAAATTCCTGGTTGTCCAGGAAAGGACCAAAGCCCTTACGAACATGCGTGTTATCAATGTGGCGGACAAAAGTGAACATTTCCTGGATTTCGGCGAGGAGGCATATTCTGCTAACATCAATGTGAATCCGAATTCAAATACGGACATTTTACGTTACAGCTATTCATCGCTGACTACTCCCGGTTCAATCATAGACTATAACATGGTTACGAAGGAGAAGGAGCTTATGAAGGAAGACGTTGTGCTTGGAGGGTTTGACAAGAACAATTATGAAACAAAAAGAATATGGGCGAAAGTAACTGACGGAACGATGGTGCCGGTCTCACTGGTTTACAGGAAAGGATTCGTTCAGGATGGAAAGAGCCCTCTTCTTCTTTATGCATACGGCTCTTACGGAGCTTCGACCGATGCAGCCTTCAGGTCAAATATCATCAGCCTTCTCGACAGGGGTTTCGTGTATGCAATTGCCCATATCCGGGGAGGAAGCGAAATGGGACGGCAATGGTATGAGAATGGCAGGCTGCTGAAGAAGATAAATACATTCACCGATTTCAACGACTGTGCTCAGTTCCTTGTAAACGAAAAATTTACCGCTCCCGAAAATCTTTTCGCAATGGGTGGAAGCGCCGGCGGACTGCTGATGGGCGCAATACTGAATATGAGACCCGATCTTTACAGGGGCGTAATCGCAGCAGTTCCGTTTGTAGATGTTGTCACGACCATGCTCGACGAAAGCATCCCGCTTACCACCTTTGAATGGGATGAATGGGGCGATCCGCGGAAGAAAACTTATTACGATTACATGCTTTCCTATTCCCCATATGACCAGGTGAAAGCACAGGCCTATCCGAATATACTTGTCACAACAGGATTATGGGATTCGCAGGTACAGTACTGGGAACCGTCAAAATGGGTTGCAAAGCTGCGTGATATGAAGACCGACAAGAATGTTCTCGTAATGGACTGCAACATGACTGCCGGTCACGGAGGCGCGTCGGGACGGTTCGAACGCAACAGGATCACATCACTTGAATACGCGTTTATCCTGGATCTTGCGGGAGTAAAGCAATGAGAAAATTAACCTTTTATACACTTTTTATCTTTCTTTTTTTCTGCAGTTGCAGACAGGAAAAGAGTGAGTTGCTTGTCGAAGCCGAATCCTTTCAGAATAAAGGAGGCTGGCTTGTCGATCCTCAATTTGTCGAGCAGATGGGATCACCATACCTGCTTGCACACGGACTTGGCAATCCCGTTGCTGATGCTTCAACAGACATCCGGATCCCTGAAAAAGGCAGATACAATGTCTGGGTCAGAACGCGGAACTGGGCTCCCGGCATATGGGAGGCTCCCGGCCGGTTCAGGATTGTGATTGACGGCACAGGGCTGAAGAATGAACTGGGAACAGCAGAGGATGGCTGGAGATGGCAATATGCCGGGAAAGTCAGGATTAAAGATACTGTGGCTAACATCTCAGCAAAGGACCTTACAGGCTTTGACGGGCGCTTTGATGCCGTTTACCTGAGCACTCTGAAAAACGCACCTCCTGATGATGCGACAGAATTGGAAAAATGGCGCAAAGAGCTCCAGGGAGAATCAGGGATACCTTCACGGACCGAACGATTTGACCTCGTTGTTGTCGGTGGCGGGATAGCAGGCTGTGCCGCATCTGTTGCAGCAGCGGAGCAGGGTGTGAAGGTGGCTCTCATACAGGATCGTCCCGTATTGGGCGGAAATGCCAGCAGTGAAATAAGGGTTCATACCGAAGGCATAACCTGGAAATCTGATCGCATCCTGAAGAACCTGAATACAGTATGGTGGCCGAACGGCTCTCCTGAATCTGTCATCGACGACAGGAAAAGGATGGATTACATGAAGTCGTTCCGGAATATTTCTATTTTTCTGAATACCAGGGCTTATGCCTCCAATACAGCTTCGGATTCGATCACGTCCGTTGATGTGAAAAATACTTCGACAGGAGAGAGGATCCGGTTTATTGCACCTTTATTTATTGATTGCACTGGTGACGGCTGGATTGGATACTGGTCGGGCGCAGAATATATGTATGGCAGGGAGGATTCTTCGGAATTCAAAGAGAACTGGGATAAGCACGGCGAGCTTTGGAGTCCTGCAAAATCTGATGATCGCGTGATGGGCTCATCGGTCCTGTGGAGAACAGTGGACAAAGGTTCAGATGTGGTTTTTCCTGAAGTACCCTGGGCAATGGACGTTGCAAAAAAGTATTCTGCCACAATGGGTACCTGGAACTGGGAGTTTTCGGACAATACGCTTAACCAGATTGAAGACGGGGAGAAGATAAGGGATCATATGCTGATGGCCATCTATGGCTCATTTTACAATGCAAAACAAAAACCTGAGAACAAAAATCTTGCACTTGAATGGACATCATATCTTCTCGGAAAACGCGAATCTAGAAGGCTTGTTGGTGATTACATCTATACCTTTCAGGATGAAAAGAACATGGTCGAATTTCCTGATGCGGTTGCGATGGAATCCAGGAGCGTAGATGTGCATTACCAGCAAAATCTGAAAGATCAGTCAAAACCTGATTTTCTTTCCGAAGCCCTCTATTACAAGGTCGATCATTATTACATCCCGTACAGGTGTCTTTATTCCAGGAACATCAAAAACCTGCTGATGGCAGGACGTTGCTTCAGTGCATCGCACGTTGGACTTGGAGGTCCCAGGGTTATGAACACCACAGGCCAGATGGGTGTGGCGGCAGGATATGCGGCAGCCTTGTGCATGAAGTACAACACAAACCCAAGAGGCGTTTACAACAAACACATTAAGGATTTGCAGAAACTGATAGGTATTAAATAAAGAAGAGATGCCACCCGGCATCTCTTCTTCATTTTCGTTGACCTTCGTGTCCTCCTATATTCTACCGCTTCAATCCATTCTCCTTGCCGGCGCCTGCAGATTTTTCATCACCGGCTTACCCGGCAGCTTCTCATCCCTCATGGCTGCATTGTAAACAAACGATGCAGTTATTACGGCATTCTGCTTAAGGTCTGCCATTACAAGCCTGTCATAAGTGTCCATCACTGTATGGTAACCGCGTTCATATTCTATCTCATCCTGGATGAACTGGAATCCCGGAAGCCCCACAGCATCAAAGGAAAGATGGTCAGTTCCGGAAGTATTCCTCATTGTGAGCGTCGAAGCACCCATATCTTCGAATGGTTTCAGCCATGATTCGAAAACCGGCCTGACGAGCTCATTTTCCTGGAGGTAGACGCCCCTGTATTTTCCTGAGCCGTTGTCCATATTGAAGTAGGCGGCGAAATTGCTGAAATCGGCTTTATGCTCCCTGGTCTTTGAATCAACAAGATATTTCTCGACATAGCCGCGCGATCCGTTGAGTCCCTGCTCTTCACCACCCCACAGTGCAATTCTGATTGTTCTGCGTGGTGTGACATCCAGGCTCTTCAGAATTCTCAGAGCTTCCATCATCACGATACAGCCTGATGCATTGTCGGCTGCGCCTGTTCCGCCGTGCCACGAGTCGATGTGAGCGCCAACGAGCACAACTTCGTTTTTCAGAAGCTTGTCCGTTCCCGGAATCTCCCCGATGACGTTGTATACGCTGGGATTTGCAAAGAATTTATTCTGAACTTCAACTTCCATCTCCACAGGGATGTTATGCCTTAAAAGCCTTTCAATCCTTCCGTGATCCTCGACGGGAAGGAATAACTGTGAAACAGGCTCTTTACTCCCGGCGGTATAGTTGGCAGAACTGGACCTCGGCACATTGAAAGTGCCGCTGTTGAGAAGCATAACTCCTGCTCCCTCATTCTGCAGGAAATCCGATATTTTGGTCCTGAGAGCTCTTTCGGCCATATATGCCGCAAAGTCACCCTGCATCCTCCTGGGCTGGGCTGCAGCAGATTTTGAAAGCTCTTTAAGCTCTTCATCCGTATATCTCGAAGCCAGGGGTTCGAAGCTGACACTGTAAACTGTCGTTGAAGGAATAAGAACAATTTTACCTGTGACGTTCCCTTTATATTTGTTAAGGTCCTCTTCATTCTTTACATCCATCAGCAAGACCTGTCCCTTTATGGCTCCATTCGTGCTTCCGGTCCATGCAACAGGATTACATGCAAAGTTGCAGTAGTAAGGTGAAGTCATGGCAGCATAGGTCTTGATATTATCCCACCCGCCGTTCCTGAAATCCCGTGCGGACTCAATCCTGACGTTCCGGAGACCCATTTCCTCCATCTTTTTCTTTGCCCATTCATTTCCTCGTGTTCCTCCTGTTGACCCGGTAAGCCTGGGACCTACAAAATCAGTCAGCCAGAATGCAAGATCTTCAATTTGTGAGTTTTTAAGACCTTCCTGCTTGATCTTGTAAATCATGGCAAGATCAACTTTTTCCTCCTGTGCCGAGAGCCACATGGGAAGGAAGAACAGTAACAATAAAGAGATACTGATTTTTTTCATATAAGAATTATTGGATTTAGGTTAATTCCCTGATGGTAAAGCGTCAAATATATAGAAAAAGGGTTCGATTGTTTTATGTTTAATATTGCTATTTAACAATAATTAACTTGGGTGACCATGTAGAGACGCGTCTCCTGTTGTCGTAACGCGCAGGTTGCCCGTCTCTACGCTCTAACCTCACGAAGAATTAAGCATAAGATCTTTGAACAGTCTCCGAGTAAGCAAATAACGGCAACGAGAAAGTAAGTTAAGATCAAGACTTTCACAAAAGAAGGGTAGCCCTGTCACGGGGTATTAACTCTAAATACTCCAGGCACTTTAGGGCACTCTGGTCACTTTTCCTTACTTTTGCCCCATGGTTTACCCCGATAATTTTGAAAATAAGATCGGCTTTGACAGGATCAGGAAATTGCTGTCAGAATATTGCATCAGCAGGATGGGACTTGAGAAAGTGGAGAACATCAGCTTTCTTACTGATCTGCAGTTTTTGACTGATGAGCTCTCGGCGACATACGAGATGCAGCAGATACTTACGATTGAGGATCATTTTCCATCAGAAGATTACTTCAGGATATCGGATACTCTTAATAAAATCAGGATTGAAGGCACATTTCCCGAGGTTCAGGAGGTTTTTGACCTCAGGAGATCCATTGAAACTGTCAGGGACATACTGAACTTTTTTAAGAGACGGGAATCAGACAGGTATCCTGTACTGAAGTCAAGGTGCAGCCCGGTAAAAATGTACCCTTATGTGTCTGACGCCATCGACAGGATCATAGACAAGAAAGGAATTATAAAGGATACAGCTTCACCGCGGCTTAAAGAGATAAGGTCCGAAATAGCTTCAAAGAACATGCAGGCTGCAAGACGGCTTGCTGCAATCATGAAGCAGGCCCAGGCTGAAGGCATCGTTGATTCCGATATTGCTGTTTCAATAAGAAACGGGCGGGGTGTGATCCCTGTGAATGTTTATGACAAGCGCAAGATACGCGGGCTCATACATGACCAGTCCGCTTCCGGCAAAACAGTTTTTATCGAGCCTGAAGAGATTGTCGAAATCAATAACGACATTGTGGAGCTTGAGTATGAGGAGAGAAGGGAGATTGTGAGGATATTGACTTCACTTGCCGACAATATCAGGCCATACATTGATGATCTTGTACAGTGCGATTCTTTTCTCGGCGAAATGGATTTCACCAGGGCTAAAGCAACACTTGGCAACCGCCTTCAATGCATTAAACCGGCATTGGCTGATCGTCCTTCTGTTTTATGGAGAAAAGCTTCGCATCCGCTGCTCACGCTTGCGTTTGAAAAGACACCCGCGCGTAAGGTTGTTCCACTCGATATTGAGCTGAATGACAATAACAGGATACTTCTCATTTCAGGGCCCAATGCGGGTGGAAAATCTGTCTGTCTTAAAACAGTCGGGCTTATCCAGTATATGTTCCAGTGCGGCATGACAGTTCCGGTGCATGAAGGGACTGAAATGGGCATTTTCGAAAAAATCCTGATCGATATCGGCGATGAACAAAGCATTGAAAATGACCTGAGCACCTACAGCTCCCATCTGTTGAACATGAAGTTCTTTCTGAGGAACGGGAATGATAATTCCCTTATCCTTATTGACGAATTCGGCACCGGCACCGAGCCCATGCTCGGAGGTGCGATAGCCGAAGCCATTCTTGCCGAGCTCAACAGCAGGAAGGTATACGGCGTGATTACAACACATTATACCAATCTCAAGCATTTTGCTTCGCTTACGGACGGGATCGTAAACGGCGCAATGGCTTTCGACAATCACCTGATGCAGCCATTGTTCCAGCTTTACATAGGAAAGCCGGGCAGCTCATTCGCATTCGAGATTGCCAGGAAAATAGGATTACCCGAAAATATCCTTTCCGGTGCCTCGGAAAAGGCAGGAGTGAAGAATATTGATTATGACAAGAACCTGCGTGATATAGCACGGGACAAAAGATATTGGGAGACCAAAAGGCAGAACATCAGGCAGCATGAGAAGCGGCTCGAAGAGCTGATGGAAGCTTATGAGAAAGAAATTTCAGGAGCTAAGGCCTTGCGAAAGGAAATTATTACCAAAGCGAAAGATGAAGCCGGGCATCTCCTCCAGGAATCCAACAGGGTGATTGAGAATACCATCAGGCAGATACGTGAAGCCCAGGCGGAAAAGGAAAAGACGAAGGATGTCCGCCAGAAACTTGAGGAATTCAGGGAGAATGTTGTGAAGAATGAAAATCAGGAAGAGACCAAAACGATCGGGAAAGCTGAACTTCTTGCTTCAAAGGTTCAGAAGATCAAAAGAAAACGCCAGCCTGAAAAGGAAAAGCCGGTACCTGTTGAACAACCTCTCAAAGCCGGGGATGCTGTCAGGATGAAAGACACGCAGGCCGCCGGTGAAATCATCGAGATTAAGGATAAAATGGCGCGTATCGAAACAGGCAGCCTCAGGTTTCTTGTATCCCTTGACAAAATAGAGAGGATAAGCAGGTCGGAGCTGAAGAAGAGCCTCAGGTCCCAGCAGCCTGAGCGTGAAGAAATGGCCTCGTCTGTCGTACCGCGGAATCTGAATTTCTATCCTGAAATTGATATCCGGGGAATGCGTGGTGATGAAGCAATACAGAAAGTCCAGGACCTGGTAGACACAGCAATCGTTGTGCGTCACAGGAACCTCAGGATCCTTCATGGTAAAGGAAACGGAATACTCCGGCAGCTCGTGAGGGATTACCTGTCAACGGTGGACCTCGTCAAATCTTACCGTGACGAACATATCGAAATGGGAGGCACGGGGATCACGATGGTGGAAATGGATGTGTGACCCCTATCCCTGCCTTCCCCTAAGTGGGGGAAGGTGCATACAGAATAGAAATTATTTATGAGAGTCTCCCTCCCCATTTGGGGAGGGCTGGGGAGGGGCAAAGATTATTCCACACAAAAACCCCACCACAAAGATCACCGTGGTCCCGAAAACGATTGTCAGGTAGCTGTGAAACGGGCTGGCGAACTTTTGCAGATCCCCTTTAAATAATACAGGAGACAAGCTCATCCATGCTATAACCAGTACACCAGCAATAACACCGGTTATCGCACCGGCGCTGCTTACCTTTTTTGAAAAATAGCCAAGGAGGAACAATCCCAGCATACCACCGCTGAAGACTGAAGCCAGTTTCCACCATGCATCGAGCACGCTTTGCACATTGATCATTGCAATCGCTATTACGATACTCAGCCCGCTGAACAGTGCCGTGGATGCATACAGTATCTTCATCGAAGCATTCTCTTTATTCTTCGATTTTTTAAAATAATCATTCAATATGACTGTTGCAGAGCTGTTCACGCTCGTCGATATCGTGCTCATGCCTGCCGCGAAGATCGAGGCTATGAGCAGACCTTTGAATCCAAAAGGCATGTTGTTTATGATATAATAAGGAAAAACCCTGTCGCTCTGCAGGCCCTCAGGAAGCACGCCAGGATGGGTTGAGTAAAAACAAAACAGGGAAGTGCCGATAAACAGGAAAATAAAGGAGACAGGTATATACATCAATCCTCCCCAGGCTGCTGATTTTTTGGCTTCGGAATCGGATGATGCTGTCATGTACCGCTGGACGTAGTTCTGGTCGATACCGAAATTCTGGAGGTTGATGAAAATCCCGTAAAATAGAACAACCCAGAATGTCGAACCCCTCACATCAGAGCTGAAGCTCCCCAGGCTGAATTTATCATTCTCAGCAGCTATCCTGAAAAGCTGCGAAGGTCCATCAGGCATTGAAAACATAAGCATCAAAGCTGCAACAACAGCGCCGGAAATAAGAATGATACCCTGGATCGCATCTGTCCAGATCACAGCCTGGATTCCACCCAGGAGGACATAGATCATAACACAGATTCCTGTCACTGCAATAATGGCAGCCATATTCCATCCCAGGAAGATATTCAGAGTGAGGGCAAGGAGGAACAGGATGGTCCCGCTCCTCATGAGCTGGGTCAGAAGGTACATGGCAGACGCATAGATCTTTGCCCATCCCCCGAACCTTTGTTCGAGGTAAGTGTATGCCGACGGGCTGTTCACGGACCTGTAAAGGGGGACAAAGAACCTTGCAGCCATCCATGAAGCAAAAGGCAGTGACAGGCTGAAAACAAAAGGGTTCCAGTTAGAGATGAAAGCCTGTCCCGGCAGGGCAAGATAACTTATGCTGCTTACGAAAGTGGCGAATATCGACATCGAAATGACCCAGGCAGGTATTCTTTTGTCTCCCAGCGTATATGATGATGATGTTTTATTCTTACGGTGGAAGCTGCTGCCATAGATCACCGTGCCGGCAAGGTAGATTATGAAGATAAGTATATCGATGAAAGTCATACCAGTTGAGTCAGGTTATATATTCGTGAAGATAATGGTACGACAGCAATAAATCAAATTGACCTCTCCATCTTGTGCCGTCGACCTCTCCTCCCTGAATCCTCCTCCCCTGAAGAGGGAGGATGACAATCACATCCACGAATTAAATAATTCTCGATCAAGCCCCTCCCACTTCAGGAGAGGGGTTGGGGAGAGGTCTAACGATGAAAAGCCTCCTCACCAGACAGCTTGCCCTTGGGAAGGGAGGCGTTGCGGGGAAAAATTTTGTAACTTGGTCTTCTCTTAGATCAAAATCTATTCATATGAAATCAATACTTGCTTCAATCTTTATTCTCCTTTTCGCAGGATGCAACAGCCCAAATAAACCTTCTTCACAGGTGCAAGAGGATATAAAACCTGTTAAGCAGGAATGGGCAATTGTCATTCATGGCGGGGCGGGAGTGCTTTCCAGGGAGATCATGTCGCCGGATGAAGACAAGGAATACCGGGAATCCCTCAGGACAGCCCTGGATACCGGAACGGAGGTGCTTAAAGCCGGCGGATCTGCTCTGGATGCTGTTGAAAAAACGATCAATTTCCTTGAGGATAATCCTTTGTTCAATGCAGGAAAAGGGGCAGTTTTCACCCATGATGGCAAGAATGAGCTTGATGCATCCATAATGGATGGTTCAAATCTTGCAGCCGGTGCCGTTGCGTGCGTGACAGACATTAAAAATCCCATAAGTGCAGCAAGAAAGGTGATGACAAACTCACAGCATGTGATGCTTACCGGTGCAGGAGCTTCAGAATTTGCAAAAGAGCAGGGTCTTGAGATTGTCCCGCCTTCATATTTCTATACCGAAAAAAGATACAGCGAGCTGAGAAGGATTCTTGACAAGGAAAAACATGGAACAGTCGGCTGCTGTGCACTCGATAAAAATGGAAACCTTGCAGCCGGTACATCAACAGGCGGGATGACGAATAAAAGGTACAACAGGGTAGGGGATGCTCCGATTATCGGTGCTGGTACTTATGCAAACAACAACACATGTGCCGTTTCTTCGACAGGGCATGGCGAGTTCTTCATCCGCTGGACAGTCGCTCATGATATTTCTGCGCTGATTGAATACAAAGGTCTTTCACTCGACAGCGCTTCAAGACTTGTTATAAATCATAAGCTCGTTGAAGCTGGAGGAAGCGGAGGAGTCATTTGCGTTGATAAAAACGGAAATGTTTCGATGCCGTTCAATTCGGAAGGAATGTTCAGGGGGTACGCAACAGCAGACGGCAGATCGGGTGTTTTTATATACAAAGGCGAAAAATAAAGCGAAGCCTTTCAGCTTCGCTTTATTGATTGCCATTATTGCAGTCTCACAGACCCGTACGATGCTGTGACATTCACCCTTGACGAAGGCGATTCATTTTTACCCACAAAGCCTTCTATCTCCTGTGAATTGTTTTCTATAATGCGCTTCTTGTTGGTGAAGTTGTCTTCGTTGTAATCAAGTCCTCCATAAGATACTTTACCCTGGAGATAGTAATTTGCTCCATCTTCAATACCCAGCTTCACACCCATATACCTCGTATTGACATCAACGGATTCAAAGTTCGCGGGGATATCATCGACGGAGAATGAGCCGTAGCTTCCATCATACTCGAGCTTTTTGCTAAGTGTTCCCACTCGTGTTTCAGTATAGCCGCTTTGGAGGACCAGGTTGTTTATTTTATCGATATACAGCTTGTCGTATTTGTTGTCACCCACAACCGAGCTGACCTCACCGAGGGAAAGATGAGAATACCTGCTGTCGAGGAGCAATGCCTGGGCTTTGGCTATCTCAGAGCTGCCTGCGTACCTGAGATAAAGATCAAGCCAGCC